>NZ_JANQCW010000014.1:0-44876 GCF_024723635.1 Campylobacter sp. W0066.1
TTTTATGTGTTGTTTCTTATGGCTTAGATTTGTGTTGTTGGTTGTTGAATTGTTTTAATGACTTCTTTGGTGGGTTTGTTATTTTATTTTTATGGTTTTTAATTAGTGGTTTAGTTATTATGAGCTTTAGTGATTTATCTTTTGTTTTTTGGATGGTTGGATATTTGACTTGGTTGATTTATGTTTTTATTTCTATATCTTTAGTAATTTAATTGGCTTGACTGTTTTAATTTTTTCAATTTTAAATTGCTTATAGTAAATTTGGTGAATTTGTTTTTTAGGTTTTTGCAAAGTTAATATTTGTAATAAGTATTTGTGAGTGAAATAGGAGTATAATTAGTATATTTTAAAATAAAAATTATTGGTTTTATAAAAAGTATTAATTTTTATAATGTATTTTATCTTTTTTATTTTTGGAGGATATATGAAAAAATTATTTTTAACTTTATCGTTGGGTTTTACAACTTTATTGGCTAATGAAAAATTATTGAATATTTATGAAAGTCCTACTTGTGGATGCTGTGATCTTTGGGCTAATTATATGAAAGATAAAGGTTATAAAGTGCAAATACACAAAAGTGAGAATTTTTTAAAAATAAAAGAAAAAATGAATATTCAGCCTATGTATCAAAGTTGCCATACTGGCGTAATTGATGGTTATGCTATAGAAGGGCATGTGCCTGAAGATGCAGTTGCTTGGCTTTTGAAAAATAAACCTGAAGATGTTATAGGTATTTCTGCTCCTGGTATGCCTCAGGGAAGTCCTGGAATGGAGCAAGGTTATGAAGAAGAATATCCTGTAGTTTTAATGCTTAAAAATGGAGATTATAAAATTTATGGAATTTATAAAGGGCATAATTTAATCACGACAAACTAAGCAATTTTGCTTAGTTTATTTTATATATTAATGGTATTCTTATATGAAAAGTTTTTTCATACTGTGGAAAATTCTTAGACGCTATATGTATAGTTTCTAAGGCACTATTGTTCAATAATTTATATTTTGATGGTTTTAATATTTTTAAGTTTAATAGATTTTTATCTTTAGTCCATGTGAATTCTACTAAAATTTCGCCACTCATTCGCATTTTTTTGGCTTGTCTAGGATAGATTAAAGCTTCATCTATAGCTTGTTTGACTTCTTTTAAAAGCTCATTATTATTAGTTAAAGATATGCTTTCTTGAGAAGTTGTTGGAGTGTTTTTTTCTTGGGTTAAAGTTTTTTGAGATTTTATTTCTTCATTTGATTGATTTGTTATCTTGGTATTAGCTAAAGTATTTACTTTTTTAGGTTGCATAATAGCTTTTTCTTTTGTTTGTTTTAGCTCTTTTATTTTTTCTTGTTTAGGCTGTTCGGTTTTTGCTTTAGGGGAATCTTGCAAAAATTGTTTTATAGCTATATTAAATTTTTCTTCTTTTGAAACACTATGTTGTATATGTAAAAAATTATTAGTATAAATAAAAACAAAAAATAAAGGCGAAAAGAGAAATAAAGTGATAAAAAAGGATTGATTTTTATGATTGTTTATGAATGTTTTCATCTTTTTTGCTCTGTTAAAATTTGAAAATTTTCATGATTTTTATTTTTTAAAATATCAATAATTTTTACAAAACTTTCAAATTTTGCTTCTTTATCACTTTTTAACTCTACTAATGTTTTAGAACCTATAGTGTCAAATTTTGCTTTTATTTCTTCTAAGGAAGCTGTTTTTCCATCGATATAAAATTCATTTTCTTTATTGATTAAAATACTCACTTTGTCTTTATTTTCATTTATAGAATTTGAATTTTCACTTTGAGGTAGATTGATTTTAATTTCACCATGCGCGATAAAAGTGGATATGCTTAAAACAATGGCTAGTAAAACAAGCATTATGTCTATAAAAGGAATGATGTTTAAACCCTCATTTTTTGGCAATTTAAGCATTTTTATCCTTAAAAATACGATATGCATTACTCAAGGTTGATATTTTTCTAAGCAATCCATTATAAGCCATCAAAGAAGGAATAGCAACTAAAATTCCCAATGCTGTAGCCTTTAAAGCTAGCGATAAGCCAATAACAATAGATTTAACATCAATATTCCCACTTGCTCCCATGTCGTAAAATGTAATCATAATCCCTACTACAGTTCCTAAAAGCCCTACATAAGGAGCATTAGTGTAAATGATATAAAGCATAGTAAGATTTTCACTAATTGCATCATCAAATTTTTCTTGACATTGATAGTCGTTTAGCTTAATTTTTCTAAAAAACAAGATACGTTCTATAGTACACCATATAGCAATAAATGCCATTATTCCTAAAACAATAAATATAATTAAGTCAATGTAAGTTTTTAAAAATTCCATTATACCCTCATTTTAAAAATTTTTGTGATTATATTACTAAAAATTAAATTTTTTATTAATAACAATTATCATAATTGATACAATAAATTTATTTTAAATTAATAATTATTATCATAATATGCCAATTTTTAAAATTTTTGTTTGTTTAAGAAAGGAAATAATGAAAAAACATTGTTTATCGTTTTGTGTTGCTAGTTTTTTGGTCTGTAATGCTTTATCACAAGAAGTTTTATTAGATAGCTCCATAGTAAGTGCTTCTGGTTTTTCTCAAGATATTAAAGAAGCCCCTGCCACTATAAATGTGATTAGCAAAAAAGATTTGGAAAGTAAGCCTTATAGAGATGTTGCCGAAGCTATTGCTGATATTCCTGGTGTGGATTTATTTGCTAGCAAAGGAAAAACTGGATCTTATAACATTACCATGAGAGGTATTACTGGATATACTTTAATTTTAATTGATGGGCGCCGTCAAGGGATAGGCGGAGAAGTAGGACCTAATGGTTTTAATGAAATTTCAAATTCATTCCTACCTCCAATTTCTAGCATAGAAAGAATAGAAGTAATCAAAGGGCCAATGAGTACTTTATATGGATCTGAAGCTTTAGGTGGTGTTGTAAATATCATCACAAAAAAAGTAAGTGATAAATGGGAAACATCAGTTAGTCTAGATAGTATTTTTAATGCACATAAAGAATGGGGTAATACTTATGGCACAAGTATATATTCAAGCGGCCCGTTGATGAATGATCGCCTAGGATTAACCTTACGTTTTAGAGAGTTTTATAGGGAACAATCTAATGTTGAATTTAGCAATGGAAGTGGACAAAGAGTGCAAGGT
Organism: Campylobacter sp. W0066.1; assembly: GCF_024723635.1. Lineage (NCBI taxonomy): Bacteria > Pseudomonadati > Campylobacterota > Epsilonproteobacteria > Campylobacterales > Campylobacteraceae > Campylobacter > Campylobacter sp. W0066.1. Next base: position 3,190 of record NZ_JANQCW010000014.1, read on the forward strand.
GATCAAGCACAAAGCCCTACAAAAGCTAATAATTTTAGTTTAGGAACTAGGTTAAATTACTTAGTAGATGATTATAATACTTTGATATTTGACATTGATTTTTCAAGAAATCATTATGATAACAAAAAAGGCCAACTAGGCACATTAACAAAACCAACAGATAAAAATGATGGCTCTTTAACAGGTGGTTATACAGACACTATGCAAGTGGATAAGTTGGTAACTTATTTAAGCCATGAGGGTGTGTATGAAGATTTTTCGATTACTTCTACCTTGCAGTATAACCGTGTAAGTAACGATGGACGTGAGGTGGTTGGCCAAGCAAATCAGCCATTTTTAGGGCAAAATAGAGATATAGTTGCTGAAGATATTATCGTAGATACAAGATCAGTTATTCCTTTAGGCCAAAGTCATATTTTAAGCGTGGGTGGTGAATATAGACTTGAAAAAATGCAAGATAAAATCGCTAATCCTACAAATTTTGATCAATATTTATTAGCTCTTTTTGCAGAAGATGAGTATAGTATAAGAGATGATTTAAGATTTACTTTTGGTGCAAGGTACAATTATCATGAAATTTTTGGAAATAATATTTCACCAAGAGCTTATTTAGTTTATAATCCTACTAGTGAGCTTACTTTAAAGGGTGGTGTTTCAACGGGCTTTAGAACTCCATATGCTAATAGATTGATAGCTGGTGCTTATAATTATAGTGGACAGGGTAAGTACCCTATGTATGGAAATCCAAATCTAAAAGAAGAAATATCGCTTAATTATGAATTAGCCGCTGTTTATAATAATGACTTATTTTATATTTCAGCTACTGGGTTTTTGACAAATTTTAAAGATAAAATTTCTAGTCAAAAATTTAGCAATGGCAGTATGATTTCGGGTATTGGAAAATGTGAAGCTGAGTCTTGTTATCAAGCGATTAATCATGGCAAGGTTGAATACAAAGGCATAGAGCTTGGAGCAGGGATTACTCCTATAGACCATTTAAATTTAGATTTAGCTTACACTTATCTTGATAGCGAAGTAAAAGATGCACAAGATAAGGCTGTGATAGGAAAGCCAGAAATTGATAGTTTAAAACACAATATCATGTTAAAAGCAAGTTATAATATCTTTAATAAATTCACTCCATGGATAAAAGGTGAGTGGCAAATAGATCGTTATATGGGCGATACAAATATTAATAGAGAATATTATCAAGATGTCTTTTTAGCTTCTATGGGTGTGCGTTATGATATCAATAAAAATTGGAACATCAATGCAGCAATTTATAATCTTTTTGATAAAAGTTTTACAAGTGATTGGGATTCTTATAAGAGTGGTGACAAAGATGTTTGGGTAAATACTTATAACCGTATAGAAGAGGGAAGAAGAATTTATATTTCAATCAATGGTAGTTTTTAATTTTGTATTGTCGGAGAACCAAAGAGCTTATTAAGAGCCTCTTTGGTTTCGTCTTTAGGATCGTATTTTTTAGCGTCTTTTTTAAAATTTTCAAAATGCTCATTTAAATTTGGTGTGTTTTTTACTTCTTGTTTTATGGGAGTTTTGAATATATCTTGTAGTTTTTGAGTATCTATGGTTTCTATTTTTTGGATTTTAATTTGTGCTTTTTCTCCAAAAAGCTCATGAAGTAATGTTTTGATTAATTTAAAACCGTTATTTAAAACCATTCTATCATCATCTTTAGCATGTGAGCTAATGCTTAAAATGTCATCTTCAAAAGAAATAAATTGAGTGGTTTTTTTAAAAACTTCAGCTAAGTCATAATCTCTTTTATATATTGCTTTTAAGAGATTTTCATAAGGACTAAGTTTTTCTTCTTTAGAGGTTTGTTGAATAGAAGGAATTTCTTGTTGTTTTGGATTTGGCATGCTATCTTGCTTTGAACCTTTAATAGCCTCATCAATGCTTTTTAGATAAGTTGCTTCTATAAGCATGAAAGCCATAACGCAAAGTACAAAGCTATCATCATCACTAGAATTTAACATAGTCTTAGCGCGTGAAAGAATTCTAAAAAATCTTTCATAAATTAGCATAGAAAAAAGATTATTTTTGGCAAAAAATGCTTCTTTTAAAAAAAATATCATCTCATCAATGACATTACTTGCCTCATAATCTTCAAATTCTTTTAAAAACTCAAGAACTTTATCTTTATCATTGGCTAAAATGGCTTGATAAAATTCTTCAATTTTAGCTGGATCTAAAAAGCCTAGCATAGCAGTGATTTTTTGTGTTTGTATATCATTTTGACAATATACTATGGCTTGATCTAGCAAGGTTAGGGTATCTCTTAAAGAACCATTTCCGCTTCTTGCAATGAGTTTTAAAGCTTCTTTTTCATAACTAATATTTTCTTTTTCCAAAATCCATTCAAGATGATTTAAGATATCATGGGTAGAAATTTGCTTAAATCTAAAATGTTGTGTTCTTGAAAGAACCGTAGCAGGAAGTTTTAAAGGATCGGTTGTTGCTAGTATAAATTTAACATAACTTGGTGGCTCTTCTAAGGTCTTAAGCAAGGCATTCGCTGCTTGTGGGGTGAGCATATGCACTTCATCGATAATAAAAATTTTAAACCTAGCTAAAGATGGAGCGTATTTGACTTGCTCGATAAGCTCTTGTATATCTTCTAAGCTTCTATGGCTTGCAGCATCCATTTCTATAATGTCTATATTAGAGCCACTGAGTGAAGATAAACATTGAGAGCATTCTCCACAAGGGTTAGCACTTGGTCCCTTTTCGCATACTAGAGCTCTTGAAAAAATTCTTGCACTTGAAGTCTTTCCGCTTCCACGTAGTCCTGAAAACAAATAAGCATGTGCTAAGCGATTATTTTCAAGAGCATATTTTAAGCTTGTAGAAACAGTATTTTGCCCTACAAGTTCATTGAAATTTTTTGGTCTGTATTTAACAGCAAGAGCTTGAAGCATTACTACTCATTCATGATAGATAATAACTCTTCATTGCTTTTAGTTTTTAGCATTTTAGAGTATAAGAATTTTAAAGCCTCTATGTCATCCATTTGTGAAATAGCTGATCTAATTGCCCAAATTTTTTGAAGTTTTTCGACACCTTGGAGTAATTCTTCTTTTCTAGTGCCTGATTTTATGATGTTAATTGCAGGGTAAATTCTTCTATCTGAAATATTTCTATCAAGAACGATTTCGCTGTTTCCTGTTCCTTTAAATTCTTCAAAAATTACTTCATCCATTCTTGAGCCTGTTTCTATCAAAGCAGTTGCTATAATGGTTAATGAGCCACCATGCTCTATATTTCTAGCTGCACCAAAAAAGCGTTTTGGTTTATGCAAGGCATTTGCATCAACTCCACCGCTTAAAACCTTACCACTACTTGGCGTAGCAGTATTATAAGCTCTTGCTAATCTTGTAATAGAATCAAGCAGAATAATGACATCTTTACCTGTTTCTACCATCCTTTTTGCTTTTTCTATAACAAGCTCAGCTACTCTAACATGATTATAAGCAGGTAAGTCAAAAGTTGAGCTAAAAACCTCACCTTTAACACATCTTTGCATATCTGTAACTTCTTCAGGGCGCTCATCTACCAAAAGTACAATCAAATGAGCCTCTGGGTGATTTTTAGCAATAGCAGTAGCTAATTCTTTCATTAACTCAGTTTTACCAGTTCTTGGAGGTGCCACAATTAAGCTTCTTTGGCCTTTTCCTATAGGGGCAAATAAGTCAAGCATTCTACCTGTTAGTTTTAAAGGATCGTATTCTAATTTGATTTTTTCAGTTGGAAAAATTGGAGTAAGATTGTCAAATAAAGGTCTTTCTCTAGCTTCTTTTAATGGAAGATAATTAATCGCTTCAATTTTTAATAAAGCATAGTATTTTTCTTGGTCTTTTGGTTCTCTAACTTGACCGGTAACTATATCCCCAACACGTAGAGCAAATTTGCGAATTTGTGAGTTTGATACATAAGCATCATTTACGCTATCGCTTAAATTTGAATCCATTCCACGCAAAAAGCCATAGCCTTCAGGTGAAATTTCTAAAATCCCTGTAAAGAGTATAAAACCACCTTTTTTGGTTTGTGCTTTTAGAATTTCAAAAATAAGATCTTGTCTTCTAAATTCTCTTGGGTTTTCTATTTCTGCTTCATTGGCAATTTTAACTAAGCTTTCTAGATCAAGCAACTTTAAGTCTTCTATCTTATAACCTTCCACTGGAATGTGTGTTCTTTGATGTTGTTTTTTTTCTTTTGTATTTTCCATATATCCTCTAAAATGTAGAAAATGTAGTATTTAATAATGAATAAGAGATTTTATTCAAAAAAATGCTTCTTTGTCAAATTTTTAAAATTATAATATAGCTTTGTAAATAATTTTTAAAATAGTGATTTTAAAAAAATGATAAAATATTGTAAAAAATTATCAAAGAAAGTATAAGATGAAATGCAAACACTGCCAATTAAGCTTTAGACAAGATCAAATGATAGAAAAAAATGGAAATTATTTTTGCTGTAAGGGTTGTGAGAGTGTTTATGAGATTTTACAAGAAAATAATTTGGAAGAATTTTATGAAAAACTTGGCAATCAAACTCTAACTCCTGCGATAATAGAACATAATGTTAAAGATTATGAAAAATACATACAAAAAACCAAAGAGGGTTTTAGTGAGATTTTTTTACTTATAGAAGAAATTCATTGTGCTGCCTGTGTTTGGCTTAATGAAAAAATTCTCATTAAAAGTGAAGGGGTGATAGAAGTTGATATTAATTCTATTACCCATAAAGCTAGAATTGTTTTTGATGAAAAAAGCATAAATTTAGCAAAAATTATCCAAAGTATAGAAAGTATTGGTTATAAAGCTAGTGTGTATTTGCCTACAAAAAATGAACAAAGAGCAACTCAAACCAAAAGAGATTTTTATGCAAAATTAATAGTTGCCATAGCTTGTGTGATGAATATCATGTGGATATCTGTAGCCAAGTATGCTGGGTTTTTTAGTGGCATGGAAGCTGATACTAAGGATATTTTGCATTTTGCTGAGTTTTTACTTTGTACTCCTGTGCTTTTTTACACAGGCTCGATCTTTTATAAAAATGCCTATTATGCTTTGAAATTTAAAAGTGTTAATATGGACACTTTGGTAATTAGTGGAGCAAGTTTAGCTTATATATATTCAGTGTGGGCAATGTTTTCAAGAGCTTCGCAAGTGTATTTTGATTCTGTGGCAATGATTATTTGTTTTGTTTTTATAGGAAAGTACTTAGAGCTTTTAAGCAAGAAAAAAGCTCTTGATACGCTTGATCATTTACGATCGTTTTTAAGCAATGAAGTAAGAGTTTTAAAAAATGACAAAATAGAAAATATCGATGTAGAAGAAGTGCAAGTAGGAGATATCATAGAATTAAAAGAAGGCGATAGGGTTTTAATAGATGGAGTATGTGTTAGTGGTAATATTAGCTTGGATATGTCTAGTTTAAGCGGAGAGAGTTTACCGCTTGATGTGCAAAAAGATGATATGATTTATTCTGCTTCTTTGGTTTTAAGTGGGAATGCTTTATATAAGGCAAATGCACTTTATAAGGATTCTAAATTAGCTAGGATTATTAATTTACTCGAAAACTCAAGTACTAAAAAAGCCAAAATAGAAAAAATGGTACAGCAAGTAAGTAAGTATTTTTCACCTATTATTTTAACTTGTGCTTTACTTTGCTTTACTTTTACTTTTTTTGTATTAAATTTAGGTTTTGAAGAAGCTATGATACGCATGGTTTCTGTGTTAATTATAGCTTGCCCATGTGCTTTAGCTTTGGCTACTCCGGTGAGTTCTTTAGTAGCAATTAGTGCTGGTTTGAAAGAAAAAATTTTATTTAAAGAAGCAGGTGTTGTGGAGGATTTGAGCAAGTGTAATGTGGCTGTGTTTGATAAAACAGGGGTTTTAACAAAGGCTAGTTTAGAAGTTAAAAAAAGCTTTTTAGATGAAAGGTTAGATAAAAATGAGTTATTAAATTTCTTACACCTAACTAATCACCCAGTGGCTAAAAGCATTTTGAAATTTTTAGATGAAAAAATCGATAGTAGAATAGAATTTGAAAAAATTCAAAATTTTCAAGCAAGAGGTTATAAAGCCTTTTTGGGTAAAGATGAATTTTTGGGAGGAAATGAGAAATTTTTCAAAGAAAATCATATACAAGTACAAGAATTTCAAACTACGCATTTTATATTTGCTAAAAATAAAACTATATTAGCAGTTTTTGAGTTAGAAGATAGTATGAGAGAAAGCTCTGAAGAGTTGATTGAATTTATGAAAGAATGCAAAATGCAAATTTATATGTTAAGTGGTGATAATTTATCTGCTGTGAGTAAGGTAGCTGAAAAATTAAAAATAAATAATTTCAAAGCCTCGTGCATGCCAGAAGATAAAATGCAAATAATAGCTAACTTAAATCAAACAGGTAAGGTTTTAATGGTAGGAGATGGGGTAAATGATGCTCTAGCGCTTTCTTATGCAGGTGTTGGGGTTTCTTTAAAAGAAGGTTCTGAGCTTGCTATGGAAAATAGTGATATTATATTGTTAAAAAATGACCTAAAAAGCTTACAAAAAGCCACGCAAATAGCTAAAAAAACTTATCAAATTATTAAACAAAATTTAGCTTTTTCTTTATTTTATAATGCCTTGAGCATGCCTTTAGCTTTTTTTGGTTTGATTAATCCTTTAATTGCGGCTTTATCAATGTCTTTTAGTAGTATAATAGTAATTTTAAATGCTTTAAGGATTAAAAAATGAACGGTGTTTTAATGATGATGATAGGTGTTTCTTTGGTTGCTTTATTTTTAGCAATTTGTGCTTTGCTTTGGGGTATAAAGAATAAACAATTTGATGATGATTATAAATTTACTACTTTAAATGATAGTGAAGATGCGTTAAACGATGCGGTGATTTTAGAAAAAAGAAAAAAAGAAGCTTTAGAAAAGAACAAAAAACAGCCATAAAGGCTGTTAAATTATTTTTTTAAGCTTTCAATATAATCTTCAATTGCTTTGAAATCTGCTTCTGTTAAACCTTTAAGGTTAATTTTCATGATCGCTCCTTGACCATAAGCATTTCTTTTACCTGCTGCATAGTCTTTCATGTATTGTAATCTTTCAGCTGCAGTTAAAGTATTTAAAGCAGGAACTTTGTTAAGGTAAACTTTATCTGCTTTAGCACCATGACATACTGCACATTTTTTATAAAGTGTAGCACCATCTGCAGCAAAAGCTGAAACACCAAGACATGCTAAAGCTGATAAAACAAGTAGCTTTTTCATTGTATCACTCCTATATAAATTGAAAATAAAATGTGTTTAATTATAAGCTTTTTTTATTTAAAGTCGCTTAAAAAACTTTTTTACTTGATAAATTATAAAATCTTAAAAAAAATTCATTATAATTTTTTCATGAAAACAAAGGCGTTATTTTTAGATAGAGATGGGATTATTAATATAGATAAAAAATACGTTCATAAGATTAGCGATTTTGAATTTTGTGATGGTATTTTTGAATTTTGTGAATTTTTTCAAAAGCAAAATTTTTTAATTTTTGTAGCTACTAATCAATCAGGCATTGCAAGGGCTTATTATAGTGAAAAAGATTTTGAAATTTTAAGCTTATATATGCTAGGTGAGTTTTTGAAAAGAAACATTAGAATAGAAAAAATTTATCACTGCCCGCATTTAGAAAATTGTGAATGCCGTAAGCCAAAACCTGGCATGCTTTTAAAAGCACAAAAAGAATTTAATATAGATTTTTCACAATCTTTTTTTATAGGGGATAATTTAAGTGATATGCAAGCTGGAATCAATGCTGGTATAAAAAATCTATTTTTGATTAGTGAAAATTATAATGATGATGAAAACTATAAGATCTTTAAAAATTTAAAAGAACTTTTGCATTATTTAAAGGATAAAAAATGAAAATAGTAATAACGGGTGGAGCAGGTTTTATAGGTTCTGCTCTTGCTTTAGAACTTCAGGATAAACATGAGGTTTTGATTGTAGATAAAATGCGATCAAGTGCTACTTTTGAAAATGGAAATTTAGAAAGTTTTGGTCATTTTAAGAATATTTTAGATTTTGAAGGTGAGCTTTATGTAGGTGATATTAATGATGAAAAAACTTTAAAAATTATAAAAGCTTTTAAACCTGATGTGATCTTTCATAAGGCCGCAATTTCAGATACAACTGTTTATGATCAAAATAAAGTTTTAAAGACTAATTTAAATACTTTTAAGGAATTTATAGAACTTGCTTTAGAGCTTAATGCAAAATTAATCTATGCAAGCTCAGCTTCAGTTTATGGAGATGCACCAAGCCCACAAACTGTAAATTTAAGTGAAGCTCCTAAAAATCCTTACGCATTTTCAAAATTAATGATGGATAAATTAGCAAAAAAATACTTTGATAAAATGCATATAGTCGGGCTTAGATATTTTAATGTATATGGCAAGGGAGAATTTTTTAAAAATAGCACTGCTTCTATGATTTTGCAATTTGGACATCAAATTTTAGCGGGTAAAAGTCCGCGTTTGTTTGAAGGAAGCGATCAAATTTATCGTGATTTTGTATATATTAAAGATGTTGTGAGCGCAAATTTGCAAGCTTTAGAAGCAAAAAGTGGAATTTATAATGTAGCTACAGGCAAGGCAAGAACTTTTCAAGATATAGTAGATATTTTACAAAAAGAATTAGATACTAATTATCCTTGTGAGTATATTCCTAATCCTTATAAAAACGCTTATCAATTTCATACTCAAGCAAAATTAGATGAGAGTTTTTCATATAAAGCTAAATTTAGTCTTGAAGAGGGAGTAAAAGATTATTTAGATGAAATTAAAAGGCTTTATGAAAAGGAAGTAAATGCTTGATTTTTTAAGTTCTAAAAAGCCAAAAATTTTAGTTGTTGGGGATTTTATGGTGGATCATTATATATGGTGTGATTGTACTAGAATTTCTCCAGAAGCTCCTGTAATGGTGATGAAGTCACAAAAAGAAGATAAAAGATTAGGTGGGGCTGGTAATGTGTATGCAAATTTAAAAAGTCTTGGCGCTGAGGTTTTTGCTCTAGGGCTTGTGGGTGATGATGAGAGTGGGAGGTTTTTAAAAGAGAATTTAAATGCAAAGTTATTAGTAGAAAAAGATAGAAAAACCCCTCTTAAGAGCAGGGTTTTATCGCATTCTCAGCAAGTTCTAAGACTTGATGATGAGAATGATTTTAACACTAAATTAGAAGATGAAATTATCAAAGAGTATAAAAAAATCGTAAAAGATTATGATGCGATTATTTTGAGCGATTATGCTAAAGGAGCTTTAACTTCAAAAGTTACAAAAGCTTTGATAGAGCATGCAAATACTTTAAATTTACCTATTTTGATTGACCCAAAAGGAAGTGATTTTAGTAAATATCAAAATGCAACCTTACTAACTCCAAATAAAAAAGAAGCTATTCAAGCTTTGGGTGTAGAAAAAATTGATAATTTAGAAAAAGCTTTAAAAAAATTAAAAGATGATTTAAATCTAACTTATTCTATTATAACTTTATCTGAAGAAGGAATAGCGCTTTTTGATGAAAAATTGTATATTATTCCTGCAAAAGCCTTGGAAGTTTATGATGTAACAGGAGCTGGAGATAGTGTTATAGCTATGCTTGCTTATGCTTTGGCTTTAAAAGTTGATATTGTAAAAGCGTGCGAGCTAGCAAATGATGCAGCGGCTGTTGTGGTAGCAAAAGTAGGAAGTGTGAGTGTAAGCTTAGAAGAGATCAAAAACCTCAAAAAAGCTTCTTTTGAAGATAAAATTAAAAGCAAAGAAGAACTTGTAAAGTTAATACAAAATCAAAAAGTAGTTTTTACCAACGGATGTTTTGATATTATGCATTATGGCCATATAAAATATCTTGAAAAAGCTAAAAAATTAGGAGATATCTTAGTTGTAGGTTTAAATTCAGATGAAGGTGTAAAAAGACTAAAAGGAAACTCAAGACCTATAAATTTAGAGTTCCAACGTGCATGTATGCTTGCAAGTATGTATTTTGTAGATTATGTAGTGATTTTTGATGAGGATACTCCTTATGAATTAATAGAGTTCTTAAAACCTGATGTGCTAGTTAAAGGAGCTGATTATAAAGGCAAAGAAGTAGTGGGTTCAAATTTAGTGAAAAAAGTAGAATTGATTGACTTTGAAGATGGATTTAGCACTACTAATATAATTAATAGGATTGCAAATGATAAATAAAATTGAAAAGGAATTTATTCAGCATCAAAAAACCTTGGAGCAAAGTTTGAATTTAAAAGAGCAAATTGCTACGGTTGTTCAAGAGTTAAAAGTATGTTTGAAAAATGGAGGGAAAATTTTAATTTGTGGAAATGGTGGAAGTGCTGCAGATAGCCAACATTTTGCGGCTGAACTTAGTGGAAGATATAAAAAAGAAAGAAAGGCTTTAGCTGCTATTGCCCTAAGCACTGATACTTCTGCTTTAAGTGCTATAGGAAATGATTATGGTTTTGAATTTGTTTTTTCAAGACAAGTTGAAGCTTTAGCTGGTGATAATGATGTATTGATTGGAATTTCTACTAGTGGAAAAAGTCCAAATGTGATCAAAGCTTTTGAAAAAGCTAGAGAAATTGGTACTAAATGTATAGGGCTTAGCGGAAAAGGTGGTGGAGCGATGAATGCATTATGTGAGTATAATATAGTCATTCCAAGCGATGATACGGCTAGAATTCAAGAAATGCATATTTTAATCATACACTGCTTATGTGATTTGATAGAAGAAGAATATTAAGTTTGGGTTATTTTCCCAAACTTAAATAATATTCAATTTGATCTTTTTGTAAAATTCTAATTAAATTTGTACTTCCTGCAACACCTACTGGAAATCCTGCGGTAAGAGTGTAAACCCCATCTTTTTTCATAAGGCCTTTTTCAACTCCAAGTTTTATAGAATTGCTTAAAAGTTCTGTTAAATTTTCATGTTTTTCTATCAATATAGCAGGTTGAACTCCCCAAACTATACTTAAAAAATTTAAGGCTTTTTTAGAATGAGTAATAGCTATGATATCCATTTTTGGACGATATCTTGCTGTTTTAACTGCAGAAGCACCACTGCTTGTAATGGTAAAAATTGCATTTGCATTTAAATTAGTTGCTAGTTGTGTGCTTGATTTAGCAATGATATCGGTTTCATTGAAACATTTAAAGTTTTCAAATTTTTCATAAGGATAGTTTTTTTCTGTTTCAATGATAGTTTGAGTCATAATATCAACCGCATTTGCCGGATCAATCCCCACTGCACTTTCTTCGCTAAGCATAACTGCATCAGTGCCATCAAGCACAGCATTAGCAACATCTGAAATTTCAGCTCTTGTGGCAGTTTTGGATTTTGCAAGTGAAAAAAGCATTTGAGTAGCAGTGATGACAGGTTTATTAGCCTCGTTGGCTTTTTTAATGATGAGTTTTTGTATATTTGGCACTTTATAATAAGGCACTTCAATGCCTAAATCTCCTCTTGCTACCATTATACCATCGCTGCAATTTATGATTTCATCGATATTTTCAACAGCATCAAATTTTTCTATTTTTGCAAAAATAGCAATTTTAGCATTATTTTCATCAAGTATTTTTTTAACTTCATCAATATCATGAGCATTTTGTACAAAAGATATGGCTAAAAAATCAACATCGTTCTTAATGCCCCATGCAAGATCGTCTTTATCTTTTTGGGTGATAACATCGATATTGATTTTTGTATTTGGAAAATTAATTCCCTTGTTTGAACTAAGCACCCCGCTATTTTCTACTTGGGTTTGGATAAAATCTTTTTCAACTTGCACTACTTTGGTTTTGATGGAACCATCGCAAAGATAGATGTATTCTCCTACCTTTAGCATTGAAAGAATTTCAGGGTGATTAATACAGACTTTATAATGTTCATTAGAAAGTTTTTCTCCTTCAAAAGTATCCTTGTAAAAGTCTAGTCTATCTCCATTTTTTAATTCAAAAGCTTCTGGAATCTTTAAGGTTCTAATTTTTGGTCCACTAATATCTTGTAAAATTCCAATTCTTGCATTAAGTTCAGCTGCTACTTTTCTAATGGTAGCTAGATTTTGACTATGATACTCATGGGTTCCATGTGAAAAGTTTAAACGAAAAACATTTACCCCATTAATAATCATTTGTCTTATTGTAGCTTCATTTTCGCTTGCTGGTCCGATCGTTGCAACTATTTTTGTTTTTTTTAACATTTCTTATCCTTTTTATAGTAGTTCGCTAGTAAATAAATCCTCATTAAAATTAGCACCTAAGTATTGACAAATAAGTTTTGCATCTCTATAGCCATTACCAAGACAGCTTGTAGCGCCTGGACTTGGTGTCATATTGAAAATTATACCTGGAATTTCAGTGATACTTGCTTCACCAAGCATTAATTCTCCTGCCTTTTTATCAAGCACTTGAGGGCGCACTCCGCCAAAGTTTTTAGCATAGTAAATATCATCTGTTTTTAAACTAGGAACTATTTTTTTGGCATCTTTTACAAAAAGTCTTTTGTTAATATAAGGAATTTCAAACAAATAATTATAAAGAATATAATTTCTAATAGTAGAATCTTTAAAAAGATTAAAACAAATTTTAACTACATTCATATCTAAATTTAATGTTTTGAAAAATTCAGGTAACGATTTAAAACCATGATATCTTTCTAACATAGGGATAACCAAGGCAGTGGGACCAAAGCGCGTATTCATATTAGTTAATAAATCAGGATCACCATGTAGCGCAGCAAATGGGAGTTTTGGGTTTTGTACCATATAAACTTTACCATTTAAAATTTTTCTTTTTGCCATGTAAAAACTTCCTGCAACAGGAAAGCAAGATTTATCTAATCCTATACCCATTTTATGTGCTAAAAATAAAGAATGCGCACCCGCATTTACTATAATTGATTTTGCACTATATTCTTTAAAATCTCTTGTTTTTATATAAAAAATATCATCTTTTTTTTCTATAAAAACAACTTCTTGATTATAAGCTACATGGGTATTTTTACCTTGTTTGCAAGCTTGTTCTATAAGATTTTGACTCATTAATCCAAAATCTACTGTGGTATAAATTTCACCTTCTTCTACGCCCATAGCTACTATATTATCTGCTCTATCATTGATACCATCTTCACCTAAGACAACATTAGGTTCTATTTGTTTAATATCATTTTTGGTATAAAATTTAATATAAGGATATAATTCTTTAAATTCTTCATATCTATTTTTCATATACTCGCATTCTTTGTCTCCAACCGCAAGTGCAAGTTTTTGATGTGAGTGCATAAATTTATTTTGTGCGTTTTGCAAAAGACCATATTTAACAATCATATCTGCAGTTTTTTTGACTTTTTTTGCTTTTTCTAAGGTATAGTTTGTTTCTATATCGCCACAGTGGATAGTTTGTGAATTGCTTGTGCTATGACTATTTAAAGTTGCGGCATTATTATATTTTTCTAATAAAGCAATATTTTGAATATTTGTATATCTAGCAAGCTCATAAAATGCCGCAGCACCAGAAATCCCACCGCCAATTACTACGGTATCAAAATGTTTTTGATCCATTGTTATCAATTCCTTTTGTATATTTACTTTTGCTAATGATATCAAAATATAGTTGTTTTGAGTTTAAATAAAGCTTATAATTTTAAGAGTAGGGGCGTAGAAATAAATTTTAAAGTATAAAATTTTCACAAACAGCTTTTTTCATGCCTCTAAAAATTAAAAATTTATCATAAATTGCATAGTCGAAAAAATTTGCAAGAAATTGTCCATCGCCGCCGGTAAAATATAATTTTTTACCATATGCACTATCTTTTATGAGTAAATATATGCTTTTAAACACACCATAACTTAAAGCATCAACAGTTCTTTGGGGAAAAGCATCAAAATTTATTTGAGTGTTAAGTTCATATTTTAAACGTGATGAAATATTAGAAAAAGATTTTTTATAGCTTTCAATACCAGGAAGAATAAATCCACCAAGATGAATAGAATTAGAGATAATATCTACAGTGATTGCAGAGCCTGCATCAACTACGACACCATCTTCTATAGTATAGCAAGCTGCTATTCTATCGACCCCTAAATTATCATAAATAGTATCAAAGTTAAAATATGGAGCAAGATTGATAAATAAGGGATTTTGTTTCAATCTTTGCTCTAAATTTGGATTAACATTGATATAAAATACTTTCTGTGTTGGTTCATATTGTAAAAACTGTTCTATACTCATAGAATGAAATTTTTGCTCGTTTAAAAAACTTGCGGTTGTATTGCCAATATCACATAAAAGCATAACTTTTAATTCCTTTGGTAGCTAAATATTCTTTTGCTTTTGAACAAATTAAAGCTTGATGAAAAATAAAATAATTTTTGAAATTTAAATTTAAAGTTTGGTTTATATTTTGAAAAATACTTTCAAATTCTAGACATTCTTTTGTTAAAATTTTACTTTTCGCAAAAGAAAATAAAATTAAGCAGTATTGCTTACTTGTATTTTCTCCATAAATGCAAATTGTTTTTTTCTTTTTGCTAAAAACATGAATATCTAAAGACTTAGTGTTTTTTAAAATAATTCCATGTTTTATAAGAATATCACTAAGTTCTTGATTCATTTTAGTTTAATTGTAAAAATTTGTTTTGAAAGAAAAATTTACCATTTGCCATAAAACTTTTTTTATCAACAGCTTCACTTAGTTTATATACTGTATAATCTTTTAAATTGGTGTTTAATTTGATTAAATAACCTGTTTTTTCAAAAATATATAAAGAGTTGTTGTATAAGGTGCTTTTGGAAAATAGAGCAAATTGAAATTTTACTTCATCGATTTTTCTAAGATTATAGTCATTTTTAAGAATTCTTCCATCTTTTGTAAGTATGAAAATTTCATTATCATTGGTATTTACTTCTTTGATGTTTTCGTTTAAATATAAGGTTCTATTTGGAGTAACAACGATGATTTTTTGTGCAGTTGCAGCAACCATTGTATCATTTTTTACATGAAGGTAGATGATATTGTTAAAAAATTCTTCACTACTTACCAAAATTTCTTTACTAACTTTTAATGTACTTTTATTGAGTATGGCTAATTTTCCATTAAGCATAGGATATATGATAATAGTATTTAAAAAATAAGGATTAGCATAACGACTATCTTGAGCATAAGCTGTACCAAGATTTTGAAGCATTTTAATACCAAGATTTTTATTTGCATATACTAAGGTATTGCTAGCTAAAACCAAGGCTATATCATCTCCATCTATACTTGCACTTACTACGCTTTCATTAAATTTATGAGAAAATAATTCATCTCCTTGTAAATTTAAAATCTTAAAATTTCCATTATCATCGCCAATAAGAACTTCTTCTTGTTGCATATTTAAAATATGATAATTTTTATCTAGTTTAAAATTAATAATATTCCCCGTGGAATCTATAAAGGAATTACTATTTAATTGTGCTATATTGTTATTGAAATTTATAATCTTACCATTAATATTATGTGAGCTATAAGGAAGTTGTTCTGTTTGTGTTGGTTGATAATACTCCCTTTTTGTGCCACAAGCGCTAAAAAATATTAAAGTTATAATAAATAAATAAAAGTGTTTCATTTTATTCCTTGATAATGTTTTAAGCTTGTAATAATCTGCCATAAAGGAGAATTTATAGGTATTTTATTAAATTCTATATCTGCATTTTTAAAATCATTTTGTTTTAGAAATTCAAAACCTGCTAGTAGGGTATTATAATCTTTTAAAAATTCTGACTTTTGATTATTTTGAGCAAGTACTATTTGTTTCAACAAAGGATCTATATTAAGACTTAAAGTTTGATTAAGATCTTGATTGTTTTGCCCCATGATGAATATGGTGTATAAATTTGCATTTTTTTGTTTTAATTCTTCAAGTAATTTTTGATCTGAAGGATTTTTTAACAAATTATTAAAAATTATATTACTTTCTTGAATATTACTTTCTTGTTTTAGATTATAAAAATAACTTCCACCAAAATATGCAACCAAAAGCACGATAATTGTAATGAAATAGTATTTGTATTTTTTTATAAAGCGCTCAGATTTAATAAAATTTTCCATCATTTGCTCTTGAGAGCTTAATTCTTCTTGGACTGCTTTTAAGTTTTCTTTTAAAGCCATATTTTCCCTTTTTTAGCAAGAATAAACATTATTTATTGTTTTAAGTCTATAATTGTAACATATAAAAATGAAAAAATAAATGATTTTATGTTATAATTTTTAATCTAAAAAAAAGAGTTTTCTTGGATATAAATTAAAATTAAGGTAAATCATGCAAATTGATGATAAATTATTGACTAAACTTGAAAAGCTAAGTGCTTTAAAAATTGCTGATGAGAAAAGACAAGAATTAGAAGAGCAATTAAGTCAAATTGTTAATTTTGTAGAAAAATTAGATGAATTAAAACTTGATGATGTGGAAGCTATGACAAGCACTACAAAAGGTGGAACGCCATTTAGACTAGATGAAAGTATAAAATCTGAAGTATTTGATGTAATTAGCAAGCATGCTCCAAATTCTCAAGATGGATTTTTTATAGTTCCTAAAATAATTGAATAAAATATTTGGAGTTTAGTGTAGATGGAAAATTTTTCGTGGTTTGATGTATTTGTTTTGGGCTTAACTGTGATTTTAGGCTTGAAAGGTTTAGTAAGTGGTTTATTTAAAGAAATTTTTGGCTTGTTAGGTATAGTTGGTGGAGTTTTACTTGCTTCAAGATATGCTAAAGAAGTAGCAGAAATTATTAATAATAATTTTTATGCAATTGAAAATGAAAATCTTGCAATTTTTGCGGGATTTTTAGTTTTATTGATCGTGATATGGATAGCTTGTATGGCTTTGGGAAATATACTATCAAAAATGTTTAGTATGAGTGGTCTTGGTTTTATAGATCGTATTGGTGGATTTTTGTTTGGTAGTGCTAAAATATTTTTGATTTTTGCTATTTTGGTAGCTTGTGTTAATAATATAGAATTTTTAAATTCAAGCTTGGAAAAATATGCTAAAAATAGCTATACATTAGAATTACTTAGACAAACAGGTGATTTTATAATGAATACGGATTTTACTCAAAATGGTTTAGATAAAATACAAGAACAAATTATAGATTCTAATTTAAGTCTAAATTCGGAGGTAAATAATGCAAATTGAAAATATAGAATATGATGTTTTACTTGAGCGTTTTAAAAAAACACTTAAAGATAATGGTCTAAAATATACTAAACAAAGAGAAGTGCTTTTAAAAACCTTATATAATAGTGATATGCATTATACTCCAGAAAGTTTATATGTGGAAATTAAGCAAAAAAATCCTGAGCTAAATGTAGGTATTGCGACAGTTTATAGAACTTTAAATTTATTAGAAGAATCAGGTATGGCTACTTCTATATCTTTTGGTGCTTCAGGAAAGAAATTTGAACTTGCAAATAAGCCTCATCATGATCATCTGATTTGTAAAAGTTGTGGAGAGATTGTGGAATTTGAAAATTCTATTATTGAACAACAACAAATGTTAATAGCAAAAGAATATAATTTTAAATTAACAGGACATTTAATGCAGCTTTATGGCTTATGTCCACAATGTAGTAAAAAATAAAGGTATATTTAATGTTTGATAATATTTTAGAACAACAAAAAATTCAAAAAGCACAAGAATTAAAAGAACTAGGAATCAACCCTTATCCACATTTTTTAAAAAAAGAAATGAGCATAAATGAATATAAAAGTAAATTTGCTTACATTAAAGATATGGAAAATCAGCGCGATGAAAATGCTCATGGGGTGTTAGCAGGAAGATTAAAGCTTCTTAGGATAGCTGGTAAATCAGTATTTGCTAATATAGAAGATGAGCAAGATAATTTACAAATTTATTTTAATCAAAATATTTTAGGGGAAGAATACTTTGCTATTTTAAAAAAATATCTTGAAGTAGGAGATATTGTTTTGGCTAAAGGTTTTCCTTTTATGACTAAAACAGGAGAATTTAGTCTTCATGTGGAGCAAATTCAAATAGCTACAAAAGCCATAGTGCCTTTACCGGAAAAATATCATGGGCTTACTGACATCGAGCAAAGATATAGAAAAAGATACCTTGATATGATTATGAATAGTGAAGTGAGAAAAGATTTTATTTTACGTTCTAAAATTGTTTCTTATATTAGATCTTTTTTTGACAATAAAGGATTTTTGGAAGTTGAAACACCAATGATGCATCCTATTGCAGGAGGAGCAAATGCAAAGCCTTTTGTGACTTATCACAATGCTTTGGGTGTGGAAAGATTTTTAAGAATAGCTCCAGAATTATATCTAAAACGTTTGATTGTAGGTGGTTTTGAGGCAGTTTATGAGATTAATAGATGTTTTAGAAATGAAGGGATGGATTTAACGCACAATCCTGAATTTACTACAATTGAGTTTTATTGGGCTTATCATAATTATCATGATTTGATGGATTTAACAGAAGAGCTTTTTGCTATGCTTTTGGATAAATTAAAATTAGACAAAAAACTTGAATTTGATGAAAAAATAATTGATTTTTCTAAGCCATTTGAAAGAATTACTTATAAAGATGCGTTAAAAAAATATGGTGGTTTAGATGATGAACTTATTAATAATAAAGAATTAATCTTAGAAAAGCTAAAAAAAGACGGCTTTGAAGCTAATGAAAAATTAGAATTAGGTCATTTACAAGCTGAACTTTTTGATAATTATGTTGAAGATAAATTGATTGATCCTACTTTTGTGATAGATTTTCCTATTTCTATAAGTCCTTTATCTAGAAGAAGTGATAAAGATAAAGATATTGCTGAAAGATTTGAGTTGTTTATCGCAGGTAGAGAAATTGCTAATGGATTTAATGAGCTTAATGATCCACTAGATCAATATGAGAGATTTTTAAAGCAAATTGAAGCAAAAAATGCAGGCGATGAAGAAGCATGTGAAATGGATGAAGATTTTGTTAATGCGCTAGGTTATGCTATGGCGCCAACCGCAGGTCAAGGTATAGGAATAGATAGATTAGTTATGCTTTTAATTAATAAAAAATCAATTCGCGATGTAGTGCTTTTCCCAGCCATGAGACCACTTAAAAATGAGATAAAAGGAGAGTAAATGTTGGAAAATTTTGATAAAGAAATTTTTGATTTAACCCAAAAAGAGTTAGCAAGACAATGTGATGGTCTTGAAATGATAGCAAGTGAAAATTTTACCATACCAGAAGTTATGGAGGTAATGGGTAGCATTTTAACAAATAAATATGCAGAAGGCTATCCTGGTAAAAGATATTATGGTGGATGTGAATTTGTAGATGAGATTGAGACGATTGCTATAGAAAGATGTAAAAAACTTTTTAATTGTAATTTTGCCAATGTACAACCTAGTTCAGGTTCACAAGCAAATCAAGGTGTGTATATGGCATTATTAAATCCTGGTGATAGAATTTTGGGTATGGATTTAAGCCATGGAGGACACTTAACTCATGGTTCTAAAGTAAGTTCTTCTGGAAAAGTTTATGAAAGCTTTTTTTATGGAGTTGAGCTTGATGGAAGAATTAATTATGATAAAGTTAGAGAGATAGCAAAAGAAGTTAAGCCAAAACTTATTGTTTGTGGTGCTAGTGCTTATCCTAGAGTGATTGATTTTGCTAAATTTAGAGAAATAGCAGATGAGGTTGGCGCATACTTATTTGCTGATATTGCGCATATTGCAGGTTTGGTTGTAGCAGGTGAACATCCTAGTCCATTCCCTTATGCTCATGTTGTAAGTTCTACTACACATAAAACTTTAAGAGGTCCAAGAGGCGGGATTATTATGTGTAATGATGAAGAAATTGCCAAAAAAATCAATTCCGCAATTTTCCCAGGTATTCAAGGTGGTCCATTAATGCATGTAATTGCTGCTAAGGCAGTTGGATTTAAATATAATTTGAGTGATGAGTGGAAAATTTATGCTAAGCAAATCATTAAAAATACCGCTACTTTGGCACAAGTTTTAATAGATAGAAAATATGATTTAGTCAGTGGTGGTACTGATAATCATTTGATTTTATTAAGCTTTTTAAATAAAGAATTTAGTGGTAAAGATGCAGATTTAGCGCTAGAGAGAGCAGGTATTACAGCTAATAAAAATACTGTTCCAGGTGAAACTAGAAGCCCCTTTGTAACGAGTGGTTTAAGACTTGGAACAGCAGCTTTAACAGCTAGAGGTTTTAAAGAAGAGCAAATTACTATTGTTGCAAATTATATAGCTGATATTTTAGATGATATACAAAATACTAAACTACAAGAGGAAATCAAGGTTAAACTAAAGGATTTAGCAAGTAATTTTATTATTTATGAAAGGGCTTTATTTTGATTACAACAATGGATTTAGCTTTAATTAAAATGGTTACAAGCCATTATTATATAAAGCGTGATACTATAGTGAATAAATATGAATACAAGGGTAGGATTTTCTTTGATAAATTTGAGAAAATCAATGCTCCATTAACTGCTAGTGTTATACAAGAGCATATGGAAAAAAAGATAATCGTGGCGCATTCTTTGATTAATAGTTTTGATAAGGTTGAAAATATTGTATTTGATTATAATGGTTTCAATGCGGAGCGTTTTTGGCATAGAGCGCAACTTGTTTTAAGAGAAGAGGGTTTTATTAATTTTACCGCTTATAGAACAAGAACTAATAATCACTTGCATTTGTATATTCATAAAGGACATACAACCTTTAACGAGGCTTGCTCTTTGGGCTCAAAATTATCTTTACTTTTTTCTCAAAAGATGCCAGTAGAGTGGAAGGTTTTTCCTAGTATGGATATACCTAGAGAATTTAATATATTAACCCTGCCTTATGAAGTTTATCAAAAAGAACGTGGTGCCTCTTGGTCTAAACACATGTAATTTCTTGAAAGGATGAAAAAATGGAAGAAAATAACAAAAATGAATTTGATGATATTATTTTGCAAAAAAACAATAAAAGCGAAAAGCTTAAAAAAATTTTGCTTAGATCAATTATTTTAATCATTGTATTTTTAGTTGTTATGATAGCAATGAAATTAATCAATGATCCAGGTGAAGAAAAAACATTACAAATGCCATCAGAGCCGCAAGAGCAAGCTACTTATGAAAATAACTTTAATTCTTTACCTATTACAGATAGTACTAAAGAAGAAGATGAATTTGAAGCTTTAGCTAGAAAATTAAAAGAAGAAAGCTCTTTGAATGATACAAATACTACTATAGAGGAAAAGCAAGAAGTTCCAAGTAATAGTGTGTTAGATCAAATTGCTACAGTAGAATCAAAAGAAGAGCCTGCTAAGGTGGAAGAAAAACAAGAAGAGATTAAGCCTGTAGAAAAATCCATAGAAAAACCAATTCAAAAACCTTCTGAAAAACCAAAAAATAATGTAGTTGAAAAACCAAAAGTTCCAGAGCAAAGCAATACAAATGAATTGTTTGAGAGTATAAAAACTCCAAGTGTTCAAACGCAACTTCCTGCAGGTGCTTATATTCAGGTTTTTTCTTTAAATAGTTTAGACCCTAAATCAAAAGAATTAAATATACTTAAAGAAAATGGATATGATTATAAAATTTACAAAACAACAGTAAATGGCAAAGAATTAACAAAAGTTTTAGTTGGGCCTTATAAAGAAAGTGAATTAAAGGCTGAATTAGAAAAAGTACGTTCTAAAATAGCAAAAGGTGCTTTTACATTTAGAGTAAAATGAAAACTTTTGCAGTTATAGGCGATCCTATTATGCATTCTAAATCTCCAAGAATGCATAATAATGCCTTGCAAGCTCTCAAAAAAGATGCAGCTTATACAAGATATCATCTAAAAGATAAAACAAAATTAAAAGAAATTGTTCAAAAATTAGATGGTGCTAATATCACCATACCTTTTAAAGAAGTAGCTTGTGAAATAGCTGATTTTAAAGATGAAAGTGTTATGCATATAGGTTCTGCTAATACTTTGTTAAATAAAAATAACAAAATTTATGCTTATAATACAGATTATCTAGGATTTTTAAAAGCGATTGAAGATTTTACTCTTATCAAAAATGCTTTGATTTTGGGTGCTGGGGGTACGGCTAAAGCTTTAGCTTATGCTTTAAGATCTAGAAATATTGAAGTTACAATAACAAATCGCTCTAGTGCTAGATTTGTAAATTTAACCGATTATCCATGTTTTTTATATGCCCAACTTGATTTAAGTAAGAAATTTGATTTGATTATTAATACAACTAGCGTAGGTTTAAATGATGAAAAATTACCTTGTCAAGAAGAGATTTTAAAAGGTTTTTTTCAACAAGCCAAATATGCTTTTGATGTGATTTATGGCAAAAATACACCTTTTTTAAAATTAGCAAGAGAAAATGGCTTGACAATAAAAGATGGCGTACAAATGCTTTTATGGCAAGGTGTTTTTGCTTTTGAGTTATTTTTAGAGTGTCAAAAAACAGAAGAAATTTATAAAGCCATGGAGATGGCTTTAAAACTTCCTTAGTGACTAAACCAAGATTTAATTTTATCAAACAAGCTTTCTTGTTCTATAAAAGCTTCTTCATCTGCTAAACCAAAGCTTTTTTCAAGTTGTAATAGTAGATTTTTTTGTTCGTCAGTAAGTGTTTTTGGAAACTTTATTTCAATTTGTACAATATGCGAGCCTAATTTTCCATTATGAATATTTTTAACACCTTCGTTAGCTAATTCAAATTTTTGTTTATCTTTTGCACCTACTGGAAGCTTAAGATCAGCCTCTCCTCTTATGGTAGAAACTTTAATAGTCTTTCCTAGAGCAGCTTGGGTAAAAAATACAGGTACTATGGTATAGATATCATCATCATGTCTGATAAATTTATCATCATCTTCTACGATGATTTTGATATACAAATCACCTCTTTGAGAAGAATTTGGAAGCTCATTGGCTTTGTTTTGCACTCTAAGGCTCATGCCGCTATCTATACCCTCTGGTATATCAAGCTCTATACGATCTTTAATTTCTTCATAACCATTACCATGGCATGTTTTACATTTATCTTTGATAATCTGACCGCTACCTTTACAATGATCACAAGTTTGCACAAAGGTCATAAAACCTTGTCTAACACCAACTTGTCCTTTTCCTCCACAATGAGGACAAGTATCTAATTTTCCATTTTCTGAGCCACTTCCTTTGCAGGACTTACAAAAGCTTTTATAGGTAAAATCGATTGTTTTTTTGCAACCAAAAACAGCTTCTTTAAAGCTAATTTTCGTCGCTATTTTTAAATCATGAGGATATTTATTTCCTTTTTCCTTTTTGCGTGCTGAGCTGCCAAAACCAAAATTATCTCCAAAAAAGCTTGAAAATATATCTCCTAAATCAACATCACCAAAGCCATTAAATCCGCCTGTTTGTCCTTTAAGCCCTTCTTTTCCATATCTATCATATATGCTTCTTTTTTCATCATTGCTAAGAACTTCATAAGCTTCGTTGACAAGTTTAAATTTTTCTTCAGCTTCTTTATCTCCTTGGTTTCTATCAGGATGATATTTTAATGCCATTTTTCTATAAGCTTTTTTTATGGTTTCTTTGTCTGATGTTTGAGAAATTTCTAGTATTTCATAATAGTTAAGTTCCACTTTTTTCCTCTCTTGAAAAATTAATATTGTAATTTTAGCAAAAAAATAAATGAATAGTTAAATTATGTGTTATAATATTAAGTTTGTAACATATTTTCACTAAAGGGGTAGAGATGATTAATGTTTTAATGATCGAAGATGATCCAGATTTTGCAGAGTTTTTGGCAGAATATTTGGCCCAGTTTAATATAAAAGTTACTAATTATGAAGATCCGTATTTAGGAATGAGTGCTGGTATAAAAAACTATGATTGTTTAATTCTTGATTTAACTTTACCTGGACTTGATGGTCTTGAAGTTTGTCGTGAAATAAGGGAAAAATATAGTATTCCTATTATTATTTCTTCAGCTAGAAGTGATTTGAGTGATAAAATTGTAGGACTTCAAATAGGTGCGGATGATTATCTACCAAAACCTTACGATCCAAAAGAAATGCATGCAAGAATTATGAGTTTGATTCGTCGTTCAAAACGCGTAAATGAAACTCCTGAGAAAATTATCAATTCAGCATTTAAAATTGATGAAAAAAGACATGAGATTAGTTACAATGATGAAGTTTTAGTTTTAACACCTGCTGAGTATGAAATTTTAAGTTATATGATAAGACAACATGGATTTTCAGTTAGTAGAGAGCAACTTGTATATCACTGTAAGAGTTTAAAAGATAAAGATTCTAAGAGTTTAGATGTAATTATTGGTAGACTTAGAACTAAGATTGGCGATAGTTCAAAAGCACCAAAACACATTTTCTCAGTCAGAGGAATAGGATATAAATTAATAGGATGAAAGTAACTATTAATCTTAAGATTACAGTCCTTTTTGCAACAGCTTTTTTATTTGTTTGTGCCTTATTTGTGCTTTTAGGTAAGGTTCAGATAGATTCTTATTTAACTAATGAGCAAAGCAGACAAAAAGAAATTGTAGAAAAAATAATATATAATTTAGAAAGAAAAGAAGGTTTTTCAATACATGAGTATCTTCTTTCTAAATCTTTTAAATTAGTTGAAAATGAGCGTAATATAAAACATATTGTTGCTAAAGGTGAAAAAGTACTTAGGGTTAATTCCTTGTATGGAAACTTTTCTTCTATTATTTATCATAACCAAATTTTTTTCTATGTAGAGCAACTTAATACAAAACATCTTTATGAGTTAAACGCTTCTGCGCGTCTTGAGTATTTATTTTTATTGAGTTTCTTTTTTAGCTTGATTTTGATTATATTTTTATATTTTTCAGTATTAAGATCTTTAATGCCTTTAAAAATTTTAAAAAAGAAAATTAAAAATATTAGCGCAGGTAAAATTGAACCTTTATCTGAATACTCTCAGATCAATGATGAAATTTCTGAAATTTCTTTTGAATTTGACCATGCTATTAATAAAATTCAAGAACTTGTAAAATCAAGACAGTTTTTCTTAAGAATGATTATGCACGAGCTTAAAACACCTATTGGAAAAGGTAGAATAGTTTGTGAAATGCTAGATAATCAAAAGCAAAAAGATCGTTTGGTAGCGATTTTTGAAAGACTTGAATTGTTAATAGATGAATTTGGAAAAATTGAAAAAGTTTTATCAAGAAATTGTCAGCTTAATTTGCAAACTTATCATTTGAGTTTGATTTTAGAGCAGGCTGAAGATTATTTAATGAGAGATGATTTTTATCAAAAAGTAAAGATTACTTATAAAGAGGATACTATGATAGTTGCTGATCTAGAACTCTTTTCTTTAATGCTTAAAAATTTAATTGATAATGCTATTAAATACTCAGTTGATAAAGCTTGCGAGATTATATGTTCTGGAGATTATATTATTGTTAGAAACAAGGGAATTCAACTTAAAAAAACTTTTGATTATTACTTAAAACCTTTTGTAAGAGAGCATAATACCCAAGTAGAAGGAATGGGGTTAGGACTTTATATTATTAATAATATTTGCAATCTTCATGGTTATAATCTAACCTATAGTTATGAAGATGGTTATCATACTTTTAAAATTGTTTTTTCAAGGTTGAAATAATTTTGAAGGGCTTAGAAAAATTTAATGAGTTAGTAGCTGCTTTTTCTGCATTGCCTACCATAGGAAAGAAATCTGCTTTAAGACTTGCATATCATGTTTGTATAAAAGATCCTTTGTTAGGTTCTAAACTTGCTTATCATATTGAAGAATCCATAAGAATGATAAAAAAATGCACACAATGTGGCGCTTTAAGTGAAAATGAATTATGTGAAGTTTGTTCTAATATAGAAAGAAATCGTAATATTATCTGTATAGTTCAAGATTCTAAAGATGTCTTGGTTTTAGAAGATAGCAGAAGTTATGATGGGCTTTATTTTGTACTTGATGACACAAGCGAGGAAAATATTGCAAAATTAAGAAGTATGATTGAGTATAATAAAACTACAGAAATATTTTTTGCTTTCACGCAAGGCTTAAATTCTGATGCTATTGTTTTTTTTATTGAGGAAAAATTAAAAGATTTAAATTTAAGTTTTTCGCAAATAGCTCAAGGTATCCCAAGTGGTGTGAGTTTGGAAAATGTTGATTTTATATCTTTACATAAAGCTATAAATCATAGAACTAAGCTTGATTAATATATTTTTTTAATAATGCCAACCATTCATTTTTGTTAATATCATTTAAGATTATATTGGTAAAATCACAGTTTTTAACCCTATCTTTGGAAAAAAGTAAAATGGTATTTTGTGGATTTTTTATTTTATATTCTTGCAAAATTTGACTAATACATGCAAGATCAAATTTTATAACTTCATAATCTATTAAAATCAATTTGAAATTTAATTGTAAAGTTTTTTTAAAATCACTTAAATTATTTACAGCTTGGTTGTTTTGGCAAAATTGATTGGTTATATTTAAAATAAGATCGTTTTCAAAACTAGTAGATTTAAAAATCAAAACATTATAGGAATTTCTTTTTTTGTAAGTTTCTTGTGTGAAATTGGCATTTAAAAAATTAATAATATCTTCAGCGCAAATTTTAGTAAAAGTAAAATTTAAAATATCATCAACTTTTTCTTTCGAGATAATAAGGCTAAATTTCTTTTCTTTATAATCCTTTGCAATTTCACTGCTAATTCCTATATTTGATAATATACATTGTAAAAGAAAATTTTCAATAACATTGTCGTTTATGATACCTACATGTATATTTTCAAAACAATCATTTATGGGAATTTTATTGTGGTGATATTGTTGTAAAATTGGTTTTAGTGTGCATAAACTATCTGTTTGTAGGTAATTTAAACCTTGAATAAGACATTG
Source organism: Campylobacter sp. W0066.1 (assembly GCF_024723635.1). NCBI lineage: Bacteria > Pseudomonadati > Campylobacterota > Epsilonproteobacteria > Campylobacterales > Campylobacteraceae > Campylobacter > Campylobacter sp. W0066.1. The sequence goes on from NZ_JANQCW010000014.1 coordinate 30,180, forward strand.
AAAATCTTTTTGTGTAAGTTGATTTTGTAGTTTTTGATCTTGTAGTTGCTTGTTGATTAAATCAAACGATAGTTTTAAATTTTCTTTTAATTCTTCTAAAGAGTTTGATTTTGGTAAGGAAAAATATTTTTCAATTTCTTGAGTTAAAATTTTATTTTTTTTGATTTTTTGATTTTTTAAGATTATATAAACACATGCAATGATAAAAATCAAAATACTTATAAAAGTATAAATGAAGAATAGTTTTTGATCGATAGGGTATAAAAAATAATAATTTAAAAAATATAAAATTAAAGTCAAAAGACTAATAAATAATATCATAAATTTTCCTTGATTAATTTAGCTATCTTTGCATTGGAAAGTGATTTTAATTCATCAAAACTAGCTTTGCTAATCTCATCAAAACTACCATAATAATCTAAAAATTTTTTAATATATCCTTGGGAAATTCCAAGTTGTATTAACCTAGAACTTTGCAAATCTTGTTTTCTTTTTGTTTTTTGATGAAAACTAATTGCAAAGCGATGTGCTTCATCACGTAATTTTTGCAAAAATTGTAATTTTTTATCATCAGTTGAAAGTTGAATTTTACCTTCTTGGGTATAAATTTTATCTTTTGCGCTTCCTTTTGCTCTATAAGCTTTTGCGTCTATTTTTTCTTTAGAAATAGCTAAAATATCTACATTTGCCCCAGAACTTTTGATGATATCATTTGCTAGCTTTAATAAAGCATCTCCCCCATCAATTAACCATAAATCAGGCGGAGGATTTTTATCAAATGACATAGCTCTTTTACTAAGAGTTTGAAGCATTTGATCATAATCATTTTTATAGGATAAATGGTAGTGTCTATAAGAACTTTTATCAAATTTTCCATCTTTATAGGCTACCAAAGCACCGACATTCGCTTCACCTTGCATATGGGAATTGTCAAAAATTTCTATACAATTAGGATAATTTTGTAGGTTAAAAAATTCTTTTAATTCTTTCAAAAATAAATAATCATCACTTTTTAAGTGTTTTTGTATGTTTATTTTTGCATTTTCTAATGCAAGTTCGCACAAAGCTTTTTTTTCACCAAGTTTTGGAGTCTTAAGGTGAAATTTTCTAGAAAATCTCTCACTAAGTAAATTTTGCAAAAGGTTCATATCTTCAAATTCTTCATGCGTATAAATTCGGGTTGAATTTATTGGGCTATCTTGGGTGTAATTTTCTAATATGTATTGTTTATATACTGCATTTAGGTCAAATTCATCTTGATGATTTAGGGTTAGCACTTTATGGTTTGAGCTAATTATTCTACCATTATTTATAACAAAACGCACCATAGAGAGTATATTTACTTCATGGTATATGGCAAAAACATCAAAATCTTCTAATTTTGCAAGGTCTATTTGTATTTTTACGCTTAAATCTTCTATTGTTTTGATTTGATCCCTTATAATAGCTGCTTCTTCGTAGTTTTCATTTTTTGCATATTCAAGCATTTTATTTTCTAAATTTTTTGTTAAAGATAAGGGGTTTAAAAGGGCTTGGGTAGCCTTTTGGACAATTTTTTCATAATCTTGTTTGGAAATTTTTTGCTCACATGGACCTTTACAACGCTTGATTTGATAAAAAAGACAAAGTTCTTTACAAGATTTTTTTTGTCTTAGTTCAAACGATAAATACAAAGCATTTAAAAGCTCTTTTGCTCCTTTAAAAAATGGACCAAAATATTTTATTTTATTTTTTTTGATAATTTTTCTTGTAATTTCAAATCTAGGAAAATCTTCATTTAAATCTATATAAATATAAGGGTAGGTTTTATCATCTCTTAATAATATATTATATTTTGGATGAAGTTGCTTTATAAAAGAATTTTCTAGTATTAAAGCATCGGCCTCACTTTTTGTGGTGATAAATTCTAAATGATGTGTTTGGCTAATCATTTTTTGAATTCTTAAGCTATTGTTAGGATTAGGGCTAAGTTTTGGAGTGAAGTTAAAATAACTTCTAACGCGGTTTTTTAAATTCTTGGCCTTACCTACATATAAAAGCTTACCTTGAATATCAAAATACTGATACACACCTGGTAAATTAGGTAAGGTTTTAAGTTCATTTTCAAGCATTTTTTATAAGCTTTCGTAGTTCTTCAAATTTATTATATAAAATAGGATTTTCAAAATGGTTTTTAAAATTTCCATTAGAAAGCTCTAGATGAGTTTTTTTACGATCAGCAAAAATACTATTTTTAGATATAAAGTTTTTATCGCTAAGTATTTTTATATTTTCTACCTTTGCAAAATTACTCATTGGTTTAGCTAAAGTATAGTTTTTTATGAGACTTTTAATCATTTTTTTGGTATTATCGTGATTAAGCTCCATATACGCAATGTGGTGTTTAACTAAAATAATCAAAGTATTATTTTTTATAAAGAGTTTAGTAATCATTTGTTGATGATTATGATTAAACAAATTTAAAAACTCTTTATATTGCAAAAGCGCTTTTAAAGGTCTATAATGTTTATATTTTTCAGAATTAACAAATATATTAATAATATCACGACTTGTTTTAATATCATTTTTAACTTCCATTTAATTATTGTAACATTTTTTTTATTAATATTTTTAAGTGCATGTGGTTATAAAGCCGCTCCATTTTATGAAATGAAAGATAATAATGGCAGCGTAAAGGAAATAAAAAAATTCCAATCTTTGGAGAGTGAAATATGAGTAGAATACTTTTTTTGCTTTGTTTTAGTATTAGCTTTTTATTGGCAGGTCAAACTCATGAGTTAAATTTGGCTTTTAGTGCTTTGGGTATAGGTGTTTTAATAATTTTTATATTAGGTTATTATTTCATCGCAGCAGAAGAAAAATATCATATTAACAAAACAAAGCCTGCTTTGTTTATAGGTACTTTATCTTTTGTTATCATAGGTATATATATGGTAATGAATGATTTAGATACGCAAATACTTGAAGAAAGTGTTAATCATCTTATTTTAGAAATTGCACAAATTGTTTTTTTCTTAATAGCTGCTATGACTTTTATAGAAGCATTGATAGAAAGATCAGTTTTTGAAACTTTAAAATACAAACTTGTAAGCAAGGGTTATACCTATAGAAAGTTATTTTGGCTCACAGGTATTTTAGCTTTTTTTATTTCTCCAATTGCAGACAATCTTACAACCGCTTTGATTTTATCTACTGTGCTTTTAACCATAGATAAACATAATAAAGAATTTTTAATCCCAGGTGCTATAAATATTGTCGTTGCAGCTAATGCTGGTGGAGCTTGGTCGCCTTTTGGTGATATTACTACTTTGATGGTTTGGACAGCAAAAAAAGCCACGTTTTTTGAATTTTTTGCTCTTTTTCCTGCTTCTTTTATTGGTTGGTTACTTACTGCTTATTTATTATCGCGTTATGTGCCTGATATTAAGCCAAATTTTCACAAAGATAATTTAGAAAAAGTAGGAATTAAACCAGGTGGTAAAGTTTTTATTGTACTTGGTTTTTTAACTATAGCTTTAGCAGTATTTATTCATAGTATTTGCGATTTACCTGCAATGTGGGGTATGATTTTTGGTCTTTCATTGCTTAGTTTATATATGTATTTTTTCAATAGAAAACAAGGTAAAAAAGATTTAAATATTTTTCATTATATGACGCGTATTGAAATGGATACTTTATTATTTTTCTTTGGTATTTTATCTGCTGTGGGCGCCTTGCATTTTGTTGGTTGGCTTGCATATGCTTCTGATCTTTATGCAAAATTTGGAGCTACTAGTATTAATATAGGAGTAGGATTTTTATCTGCTATTGTAGATAATGTTCCGGTTATGAGTGCGGTATTAAAAGCAAACCCAAGTATGGATGATACTCAATGGCTTTTGGTAACTCTTACAGCGGGAATAGGGGGATCTTTGATTAGTTTTGGTTCAGCTGCTGGAGTGGGAGTAATGGGTAAAATGAAAGGAATTTATACTTTTAACGCTCATTTAAAATATGCATGGACGATTTTGGTTGGTTATATAATATCTATTATAGTTTGGTATGTACAATTTCAATTGTTAAATTTATAAAGGAGTTAGATGAAAAAAGCAGATATTTTAGTTTTGGACTTTGGTTCACAATATACGCAACTCATTGCTAGAAGATTAAGAGAGCAAGGTGTGTATGCAGAAATTTTACCTTTTAATGTGAGCTTGGATGAGATTAAAGCTAAAGAGCCTAAAGGTATTATTTTAAGTGGTGGGCCAGCTAGTGTATATGCAAATGATGCTTATTTTTGTGATAAGGGTGTTTTTGATTTAAATATACCAGTTTTAGGAATATGCTATGGTATGCAACTTATGGCACATCATTTTGGAGCAAATGTTGCCCCAGCAGGTCATAAAGAATATGGTAAAGCAACTATAGATATTCAAAATGATAGTGACTTGTTTAAAAATCTACCTAAAAAGCAAACAGTATGGATGAGCCATTCTGATAAGGTTGAGAATTTACCACAAGGTTTTGAGGTTTTAGCAACTAGCGAAAATAGTCCTTTTTGTGTATTTGGAGATGAGAAGCGTAAATTTTTTGCTTTACAATTTCACCCTGAAGTTCAACATAGTGAATTTGGAAAAAGCATCTTGAAAAATTTCGCAAAATACGCATGTAATTGTGATAGTGTATGGAATATGGGATCTTTTGCAAAAACTCAAGCACAAAAAATTAAAGAAGAAGTAGGAAATGATAAAGTACTTTGTGCAGTAAGCGGTGGGGTTGATAGTAGCGTGGTGGCTGCATTGCTAGCAAGTGCGATAAAAGATCAAGTGGTGGTTGTTTTTGTTGATAATGGTCTTTTAAGAAGTGGTGAAAAAGAACAAGTTGAGTATATGTTTAGACACACCTTGGGCATTGATTTAATCAGTATTGATGCTAGAGAGATTTTCTTAAGTCGTTTAGCGGAGGTAAGAGATCCTGAACAAAAGAGAAAAATCATAGGAAATACTTTCATAGAGGTTTTTGAAGAAGAAGCTAAAAAACATAAAGATGTAAAATATCTAGCACAAGGGACTTTGTATACAGATATTATCGAAAGTTCGGTTGTAGGAGCTAGTAAGACTATAAAATCTCATCATAATGTGGGCGGCTTGCCTGAAAAGATGAATTTAAAACTTATCGAGCCTTTAAAGGAAATTTTTAAAGATGAGGTAAGAGCTTTAGGAATGGAGCTTGGTTTAAGTAAAGATGTAGTTTATCGTCATCCTTTCCCAGGACCAGGTCTTGCTATACGTATAATGGGCGAGGTGAATGAGCCTAGTTTGGAGCTTTTAAGAAAAGCAGATGTTATTTTGATTGAAGAATTAAAAAGCAGTGGCTGGTATGATAAGACATGGCAAGCTTTTTGTGTGCTTTTAAACGTGCAAAGTGTTGGTGTAATGGGAGATAATAGAACCTATGATAACGCAGTTTGCGTGCGTGTTGTTAATGCAAGCGATGGTATGACTGCAACTTTTTCTCATTTACCTTATGAATTATTAGAAAATATTTCACGCCGTATTATTAATGAAGTAGAAGGAATCAATCGCGTGGTGTATGATATTTCTAGTAAGCCACCAGCAACGATTGAATGGGAATGATTATTTAGTACAAAAATATACAAAAGCAGGGGGGAGATTTTGCCAAATGATAGGTGAAATTTCTACCTTGCTAAAAGTAGCAAAAAGTTTTTTCTTAAAAGCCCTTCCTTTTGGTGTTGGGAGTATATAAGCAAATGTTGCAAAACAACCGTTTTCCTCTAAAGCATCATGAATAGATTTTAATAATAAATCTTGCTCTTTGGAATTTAATAAAGCCCAAGGAATTCCTGAGATGATCAAATCAACACTATTGATCGCTCTTTTTTCTAGCATATTTGGTAAAAATTCTGCTGAATTAACTTCTATATCTATATTTTTTATATTTTGCTTTAATTTTTTTGCCATGTGAGGGTTGATTTCAACGGCAAAAAATCTTGCATTATGACTTTTTTGTTTGAGAATATACTTTGTAAAACTCCCTGTACCAGGCCCTATTTCAACGATATTTTTTGCATGTTGGACATGAGAAGTTATAAGTTTGCTTAATTTTTTAGAGCTTGCACAAAATGCACCTGTTTGTTTTGGGTTTTTAAAATATTGATATAAAAACATAAATAAAATACCTAAAGATGTTTATTTTGTGAAATTTTAAAATATAATTGTAAATTTATGAAAACAAAGTTAAAATAAGAATTGAATTTTTCTTTAGATCAAGGATTTGGATATGCACGGAAAAATAATGGTTTATGTGGATGCTACTGGAAGAGGAACAGTAATCAATCTAGCAAAAACATTTTTTGAATTTAATAAACATGCATGGCATGATAAAAGAAGTATGCCAACAGTTGGTATGTTTGTTGAATTTAGATCCGATGGAAAGCATATTACTGATTTACGTCCTTCTAAATTTCAAGAATTTACAGATAATGATTTTATTAAAGAAAGAGATTTTTGGAAAACAGATAGTGATGATGAGTTAGAAGATTTAAGACTAACAAGACGTGATGCCTATGTTCAAGAGCTTTATAGAGAAACTGATTATGATAATCTTGATAAAATCACATTAAATTTAACTATCCCACAAGCTATTCAAAGATATTTTTATAATGAAACCTTGTCAATTAATGCAGTAAAAGACATTAACACAGATGAGGTGCCATATATTATTGATTTTTTTGCTATGAAGCGTTTTTTGTATAAGGCTTTAGATACTTTATTATTTTCGGATAATACTATCAATCAAGCTGATTTTTCTGCAATGAAAAATATCATAGTACACCTTGAAATGGCGTATAAAGATATGAAAGATAAACAAAAACATATCAATATGGAGCGTTTGTATGATGAGGTGTTTTTATCTCATCAATGTCATTATCAAGCACTTTTAGCTTCGATTGATAATAGGAAAAATAGAAAATTAGCACTAGATCGCCAGATGAGTACTTTAATTACGGATATAAAATCAAAACAAGCAAGATTAGAATCTGAAAATGGCAAAAAACGACAAGAATTTGAAGAAATGATACAAAGTAAAAAACAAAAGCTTGTTGAAATAAAAAATGAAGTAGATTATTTTACAAAAAGCATAGAAAAACTAGAAGCAATGAAAAAGTCTTTTTATGAAAAAAATCTTACTATTTTTAGTAATAGTTTTAATATGGCAAGAGAAAAACTTTTTGAAAAAATTAAGCAAGGCTTGAATATTTGTGCTACAAAACTAGATATAGAAATTTGGAAAAAATCTTTAAAATCAACAAGTATTAAAAACTCTTATTTTAAAACAGCAAGTGAAATTTCTTTTTGCACGCTTTCTTTTGCTGAGCTTTATTTAAATAGACTAAATAAACATGCATTAAACCCAAATGATCAATTATTACTTTCCTATGTTAAAAAGGTTCGAAAAGAATGTGAAAAGAGTTTTTTAGTAGTTACTTCTAATCCTGATTTGTATGTTAGCATGAAGATTCAAATTTTTGCAATGAATCCTTATTATGTAGTTAAGCATGCACCTAAAAAAGTAAATTATCAAGGATTAATGAAAAATACTGAATTTGATATAGTTTATGTAGATGAAAAGACTATATGGGCGCCTGTTGCTGATGTTATCTTAGAAGGGAAATATTTCTTAAAAAAAGATTCTAAAACTAAATTTAAAATTTTATAAAAATCCTTTTTAAACCCTATTTTTAAGTTTTCTTAGTTATAATTATATTGCCTAAATGGTTCGATATGGTATTAAAGAGGATCCAACACATTAATTATAAGCTGTGATGTGTGATTTACCGTGTTCTGTGACTTCGTTTGAGTTTTGAGAAAAGCGAGAAGCTGCAGCCTTTAAAAATCACCTAATGGCATACTTTGACTTTTTGAGGGTCAGACACTTATACTCCGGCCATTTGGGTTTTTGCAACACTTTTAAGGAAAATAATGAAAATTTTAATATTAGGAAGCGGTGCAAGAGAGTATTCTATCGCTTTGGCTCTTCAAAAAACAAATGATAATTTAGAATTTTATTTTGCTCCAGGAAATGGTGCTACTGCTAAAATAGGAACTAATCTTAATATGAAAGATCCTAAGGTGATTACAGCTTATGCAAAAGCATCTGAAATTGATCTTTGTATAGTTGGGAGCGAAAATTTTTTAGCAGAGGGTATAGTAGATCTTTTTAAAGAAAACAATATTGCTATTTTTGGGCCTACTAAAGCTGCTGCTATGCTAGAGGCTTCAAAATCTTATATGAAGAGTTTTTTAAAAAAATATAAAATTAAAACAGCTAAATTTTTAAATACAACAGATTATGAAAAAGCTAAGAAATTTATTACATCCTTAACACCTCCTATAGTGGTAAAAGCAGATGGCTTATGTGCGGGTAAAGGGGTGATTATCGCGCAAAGTCATGAGGAAGCTTTAGAAGCTACTAAAAATATGCTAAGTGGAGAAAGCTTTGGGGAGGCTGGAAAGATTGTTGTGATTGAAGAATATCTTGATGGCTTTGAGTTAAGTGTATTTGCAGTTTGTGATGGAAATGATTTTATATTATTGCCTGCTGCACAAGATCATAAAAGATTATTAGATAATGATAAAGGACCTAATACAGGTGGCATGGGAGCTTATGCCCCAAGTGCTTTAGCAAGTGAGAATTTGTTAGAGCAGGTGAAAAAAGATATAGTGGCACCAACTCTTAAAGGTATGAAAGAAGAAGGTGTTGAATTTGTTGGAGTGTTGTTTATAGGTTTAATGGTTGTAAATAATAAACCTTATGTTTTAGAGTATAATGTGCGTTTTGGCGATCCTGAGTGTGAGGTTTTGATGCCTTTGATAGAAAATCCTTTGGATTTATTTTTAGCATGTGTGAACAAAAATCTTGCTAATACTCATATAAAAATTAAAAATGAATTTGCTGTGGGTGTGGTTTGCGCAAGTAAAAATTATCCTTACAAGGACTCACCAAAAGCCTTGATTGAGATAGATAATGTCCCGCAAAATTCTCATATTTCTTATGCTGGTGTAAGTTTGGAAGATGATAAATTGTATGCTAGTGGTGGTCGTGTATTAGTTTGTGTGGGAACTGGAAAAAGCATTGAGGAAGCTCAAAAAAATGCTTATATGCTTTGTGAAAATGTTCATTTTAAAGGAAAACAATATAGAAAAGATATTGCTTTTCAGGTTCTTAAATGAGTGCAAATCAAGAATTATTTGATAAACTAGAAAAAGAAGAGCTAAAAATAGCAAGTTTTAAAAAAAGATTTTTAGCTTATATTATTGATAGTTTTGTAATTTTAGCTATTGTAAGTATTATTTTGCTTGATAAAATTAATTCTATGCAAACTTATGATGAAATTCATAATCTTTTAATGCGCTTTGCTGGTGGAATTTTGATTTTACAGTTTGCGTATCATAGTTTATTTACTTATTTATACGGTGCAACTTTAGGGAAAATGCTTTTGAAAATTATGGTGATTGACCAAGAATTACTAGATAAGCCAAATTTTACCCAAAGTGCTTTAAGGGCAGGTGTAAGACAAATTAGCGATATGTTGTATGGTTTAGGTTTTGCTTGGGCTTTGAGTAATATTGTTTTAAAAACTTGGCATGACTATGCAGCAAAAACAGTGGTGATAGATCTTGCGTAAAATATTACTTTCTTTAGCTTGTATAGGAAGTTTATATGCTTCTAAGGTAGATATTTATGCTTTAGATGTTGTAAAAAAAAATGATATTATAGAAGCAAAAAATAATGTAGTTGTAGTTTCTGATTTGTATTTAATCACCGCAAGTGAGGCTAAATTTAATGAAACAACTAAAGATTTAGAATTATTTGGTGATGTAAATATCTTACGAGGGCAAAAAGAAAGAACTAATTCTACTTATACTAAAATTAATCTTAAAGATAACACAACAGCTTTTAAAAATTTATTTTTTTCAAATAACGATTTAGAGGTTTGGTTGCAATGTCATCAAGCTGATTTAAATGATAAATTTGTTATAACTAAAAAGTCAGTTGTTTCTAGTTGTAATGTAGAAAATCCTGATTGGGAAATTCGTTTTGATGAAGGAAAATTAAATAAAGAAAGTAATTTTTTACATCTTTATAATGCAAGATTGTATGTTAAAAATACCCCTGTGATGTATTTACCTTATTTTGGTTTTAGTGTAGATACTAAAAGAAAAAGTGGTTTGTTAATCCCTCAGGTGGTTTTAAAGCAAAGTGAGGGGCTGTATTACAACCAACCAATTTATTATGTTATTGATGATAATGCAGATATTCAATTTGAGCCTCAAATTAGAACAAAAAGAGGTTATGGATTATACTCAACCTTAAGATTTATTGGCAGTCCTTATTCTCAAGGTGAAATTAGCGGTGGTATTTTTGGAGAAAAATCAAGCTACAAAAGAGAGGAAAATTTAAAAAACAAAGAACATTATGGTTTAGAAATCAAATATTCAAGTGAAGCTTTGTTTAAAAGTCTTTTGAGCGATGAGTTTCAAGAAGGCTTGTGGGTTGATGCTACTTATTTAAATGATGTGGATTATATGAATTTAAGTTCTAGTGCAAAAACTGAAGCTTCTTTAGTTACCTCAAAAATAAATTATTTTTTATCTGATGATGATAATTATTATGGTGCTTATGCAAAGTATTATATAGATACTTCTAAAATTAGCAATAAAGATACCATGCAAGAATATCCATCTTTTCAATATCATAGATATTTAAATGGTTTTTTTGATAATTATATACAATATAGTTTAGACGCTTCTTTTCATAGGTATTATAGACATACAGGTATTTATGCTAAAACATTAGATTTTGATCTGCCTTTAATCTATCATACGAGTTTTATGGATGATTTTTTAAATTTTACTTTTACTGAAAGAGTATATGCAAATTTTGTTAATTATTCTAATACAGATGCTAAAAATCAAGAACATTTGTTTCAAAATTCACATAATTTTTCTTTATATACAGATCTTTCTAAGCCATATGAAAATTTTTATCACACTTTATATTTAGGTGCTAATTATTTTATACCTGGAGCCAAATCAGGTAAAATTACTGAAGATTTTATAGAATTAAAAAATGATCCTGAGCAGTTTAATTTTTCAATGTATCAGTATTTTTACAATACTTTAGGTAAAAAAAAGCTATACCATAGTTTAAAGGCTAAATATTTCACCAAGGAAGGTAGTTTTGGCGGTTTTGATAATGTTATAGAATATTTTTATAATGATTATATAAGCTTGAGAAATGAAGCAGAGTATTCAGGGGTGGATAATCGCTTTGATAAAGTATTTAGTGAGGCTTTGTTTGATTATGGTGAGTGGAAAGTTAGTCTAAACCATGCTTATAGAATTTATGAAAATGAAAAATATAATTTTTTAGGAACTAAAGCTCAGTATGATATAAATACTAACTATCAAATATTTGGTGGTTTGTGGTTTGATTTAAATAAAGATCCTGAAAAATGGGAAGTAGGTTATACCTATCAAAGAAAATGTTGGAATTATTCTTTGATGTATCGTAAGGATATTTTACCTAAGCTTACTAGTGGAGGGATTAGCGCTAAAGATCAAAGCGGTGTATATTTTATGTTTAATTTTTATCCGTTGGGCGGAGTTTCTTATGATTTTTCTTTGGAAGAAAATGAAAGGTCTATATAATGCTTTTTGAAGATGAAAAAGATGCGCTTGCTAGATTGTATGATATATTACCACTAAATAAATTAAAAGATTATATTATTATTACACCTTCTTTAAAATCTATAATTTTTGTTGATGCGCTAGCACAAAAATTAGAAATTCCGTATGATTTTTTATTTACAGAACAAATTAAAGCTCCTAATAATGATGAGTGTCAAATAGCTATGATTAGTGAGACAAAGGAGCTTGTTTATAATGAGGCTTTAGTTAAAGCTTTTGATATAAGCTTAGATTATATTTATGGTGAGGCAAACAGGACTTATGAAGAAAAAATTTTAAAAAATGTATATCGTTACAGAAAAGGAAATCTTTTAAAAGACTTAAAAGGAAAAAATATTTTAATGTTACATGAGGGCTGTGAAAGTGGAATTACTGCTTCTTCATGTATTAAAAGTTTGCTAAAGGAAGAAGTAAATAGTATTATTTATGCCACTGCCTTAATGCCAAGTGATGTGTATGATTATATTAGTGTTTTTGTAGATGAGGTTTATTGTGTGCAAAAGATTGATCATTTTGTGAATATTGAGTTCTATTTTAAAAATAAAACGATTTTGCAAGCCTATGAAATTTTAGATATTTTAGAAGAAAGTAAGTATTATCTTCCTTTAAAAAAGTAAATTTATATCTAAACAATTTGTTGTTTAGATATAAATTTATAGGCAAAATAAAAACAGGCTTTTTAAGTTTTAATTTTTAAAATTTAAAAAGCTTATTTGGTTTTGTCTATGATAAAAATTTAAAGGAAAAATCATGCGACATGAAATAAATATCAATAATCATCTTGAAATATTTGATACCGATAAAGTGGCAAAACAAGCAGCAGGTGCAGTTTTAATGCAAGAAAAAAATGCAGTAGTCTTAGCAACTGTAGCAAGAGAAGAAAAAATGGTAGAAGAGGATTTTTTACCTCTTACGGTGCAATATATAGAAAAAGCTTATGCAGCAGGTAAAATTCCAGGTGGCTATGTAAAAAGAGAAACTAAACCAGGTGATAATGAAACTTTAAGTGCAAGGATTATAGATAGAAGTTTAAGACCTCTTTTTCCAAAAGGCTATGCTTATCCAACCCAAATTGTAGTTATGGTTCTTTCTGCCGATCCTGAAGTAGATTTACAAGTAATGAGCTTAAATGCTGCAAGTGTTGCTTTATATTTAAGTGATATTCCTATTAAAGCGCCAGTTTGTGGTGTAAGAATAGGTCGTATAAATAATGAATTTGTTTTAAATCCAAGTAACAGTGAGCTAAAAAATAGTACCCTAGATCTTTATGTAGCAGGTGTTAAAGATGAGCTTTTAATGATAGAAATGAGAGCTTTGGCAAATAAGCAAAACAATAAACATTGTATGAATGAGTTAAGTGAAGATGATACTTTAAAAGCTTTAGATTTTGCAGGTAATGCAATTTTACGTGGCTCTAATGAATATGAAAAAACATTTGCTGCTTATAGAAAAAATTCCAAACTTGAGTTTAAAATAGAACTAGATAATGCTCAAATTATTGACTATATAAAAAATACTTATATGACAAAACTTAAAATTGCTATTAATCAAATGGCGAAAAGTGAAAGGGCAAGCGAAATTTTACAAATTGCAAAAGAAATTGAAAGCGAAGCAATAGCTATTGAAAATGAATGGAAATTTGAAGATATTGAAAAAGCTTTGCATGTATGTAAAAGAGAACTTATTAGAAGTCAAATTATTAATGAAAATAAACGAGCAGATGGTAGAGGTTTGAAAGATGTTAGGAAAATAGATATAGAAACAAATATTTTACCAAGTGCTCATGGATCTTGTCTTTTTACTAGAGGACAAACCCAAGCCTTAGTTGTTGCAACTTTAGGAAATGATAATGATGCGCAAATGTCAGATTTGCTAACAGAAAAAAATCCAATTTGTGAAAAATTTATGGTTAATTATAATTTTCCGGGGTTTTCTGTAGGTGAGGCTAGCCCTATAAAAGCTCCTGGTAGAAGAGAGCTAGGGCATGGAAATTTAGCAAAACGAGCTTTACATCCTAGCGTAGATGTAGATTATGCTCATACTATTCGTTTGGTATCTGAAATTTTAGAAAGTAATGGTTCTAGTTCTATGGCTACTGTTTGTGGTGGTGCTTTGGCTTTAAGAGCTGCAGGAGTAAAAAGTGAAAAACTAGTAGCAGGTGTGGCAATGGGGCTTGTTTTTGAAGATGAAAAATATGCTATTTTAACCGATATCATGGGGCTTGAAGATCACGATGGAGATATGGATTTTAAAGTAGCAGGAAGTTATGATGGAATCACTGCTTTGCAGATGGATATAAAACTTGGTGGTATAGAGCAACAGGTTTTAAAAGAAGCTTTGTATCAAGCAAAAGAAGCTAGAGAGTATATTTTAAAACTAATGGAAGAAGCTGATAGAAATATCATTGTTAATGAGGCTATTTTACCAAAGATTGAGATCTTTAATGTAGATCCAAACAAAATCCCTGATATTATAGGTCAAGGCGGTAAAACTATAAAAGAAATCATCGAAAAATTTGAAGTTAATATCGACTTAGATAGAGATAAAGGCGAAGTTAAGATAGCAGGAATTAATCATGATTTAATTTCTCAAAGCAAAGAATATATATTAAATTTACTCCATTCTAAGGGTTCTAATAAAAAACGCGATAGAAAAGAAATGCCTAAATTTGATATCGGAGAAGAATTTATAGGAAAAGTTCAAAAAGTTGTAGAATTTGGAGTTTTTGTAGAACTTAAAGAAGGCGTGGATGGTTTATTGCATAATTCTAAGATTAAAGAAAAGTTAGAAGTAGGCAATGAAATTAAAGTTAAAGTTGCAGAAATTAAAAATGGAAAAGTTTCTTTAGATTTAGCCTAAATTTTGAGCATATTAAAAAATATGCTCAAAATTTTATATTATATCTTGACAAAAGAATATTCTTTTGGCATAATTTCATTTTTTG
>NZ_JANQCW010000015.1:0-44194 GCF_024723635.1 Campylobacter sp. W0066.1
CTAATAATTCATTATTATCTTTACCATAGATTATTTTATACGCATTTGCAATAATAGCTTCATCTCTTAGAAAAGATCCATAAGTATGAGTATAATTAGCTTTTCCATCAGGCTTTGTGCTTAAATTTTTAGCTATATTTAAAGCTACCTCATCAAAACCTGCTAATTTATAAGCTGCGCTAAGTTGCCAGAGACTTACATTATTTAAGCTTTGCAAATAAGTACTATCTTCATAAATAGCATTCATTATGCTTAAATTTGGCTCTTTAGCTAAAGCTAAAAGATATAAAGAATTTATTCTAATTTCTTTATTTGTTTGAGCTTTTAAAACATAGCGTTTTTGATAATCAAGCCATGCTTTAAACATTCCCTCACTCACATAATAACCTCTTTCTTTGGCTAAAATCATAAACATACCCGCATAATTACTTCCCCAAGCATCAGAATCTTTAAGTCCTTGCCAATAAGCAAAGCCACCATTAGCAGTTTGAAAATTTGCGTATTTACTTAACAATGCATTGATATTGTTAATATTTTTTTGCTCATTTGCCCCTTGATCAAGTTTTTGTAAAAAAAGTTGTGGTAAAACTGCTGAAGTGCTTTGCTCTATACATCCATAAGGATAATTTTGCAAGTATTTTAATCTATGATTTATATTTAAAATAAGCTTAGAACTCACACTTAAAAACGCCACTGGATTAATATAATCTTGTGTGATTTTAAACTCCATAGAAGTATTTGCAGGAATTTTAAAAGATTTACCCTCATAAGTAATGGTATTTAGTGCTTTTATGTCAATTTGCGTATTTTGAGTATAGGTGTAATCTTTTGCATTTAAACTTAACTCTATTTCTTCTACTCCAAGCTTGTTTGAATTTACTTTTGCATTAACATAAATATCTTTGCTTTTTTCATTACCAAAATCAATTAAAATTTCATCATTTTCAAAATTTATGAGTGAATTTTTTGTTTTTAATTTAAGTTTTGCATTTTTTACATCATCATCTACTTTAAATACTTGCACCAAAAGCTTAAACTCATCATCAAGCCTTAAAGCCCTTGGCAAAGTTTCAAGCATTACAGCAGGTGCGCTAACTTGGATATCTTTAGAAGCACTGCCAAAACCTGCTAAGTTGTTTGCCACTACCATAACTCTAACCGAACCTAAGTATGATGGCATATTAAATTTTAATTTTGCATAACCATTTTCATCACTTTGTACTGGCTCTTGAAACAACACAACAGGTTTAAAGCGTCTTGCTTTTTCATCATTTTTGCTTTTATTTGCTCTACTTTCTAAGAAAACATCACCACCCGTAGTTAATACCTTAGAAGCATTAGAAATATTTTTAGCAATGATTTTATCATAGGTATCATATATACTCATGTTAAAGCGTGTTTTTTGGTAAAAATACCCCCAAATATCTGGAGTTTTAAAAGCATTCACATCAAGCAAGCCCTCATCTACAATAGCGACAGTATAAGTATAACTTTGCTTGTTTTTACTTTGAATTTCTACTTCAAAATCTTGTTTTGGCATGATTTTATCCGGTACTTTTAAATCAAGCTCGATTTTACTTTGCTCATCTACTACATTTAAAGGCACCACACCAAAAAGTCTTAAGGCTCTATCGTTGGTATATTGATCATAATCTTGAAGTAAAATCACGCTCGCATAAACATTTGGCATATATTCTTTAAGAATAGGAATTTCAACCTTTGTAATATCTTCATGCGTATCTATCACAAAGCGTTTTAAAACCTTTGCATTATCATTTAAAGTAACAATAGCTTTTGCACCCTTAACACTTTCAAATTCTATAAAAGCTGTTTCATTTGGCTTGTATTCTTTTTTATCACTTTTTATTTTTAAAGAACTCACTATATCAGCATTACTTGGCGCACCAAAACTACTAATATAAAAAAACTCTCCTGTGCTTGTTTTACTTTGTACATCTTCAAGTTCTATGAACATTTCACCATGGTATTCTTTTGGATCAAATTCTATTTTAACCGGTTTATCCTTACTTAAAATACTTCCTTGAGTAATGATTTGTGTGTTTTTATCTTTTTTGAGTGATTTTAAAAAATCATCATAATTATCATAATCCCACCACCAAGAATAATCATTTGCATAAATAGTATATTTAATCTCCCTATTTGCTATCAAATTCTCATCTAAATCACTTACAATGGCTTCAAAATTGATAATAGAACCTGAGCTTAAATAGTGATTTTTTAAACGCTTAATACCTACAAAATACTCATGCAATATTACTTGTGAATTTACAAGTGCTTCAACCAACCTTGAACCTTTTTCAAAAACCCTAGCCCTTATGCTAGCTTCTAAATTATGTGGGGTATTTTTTAAAAAGTCATTTAAAGTAAATTCTTGCTTTGTAAAGCCATTTTCATCTAACATACCTTTTAAATTATCTTGATATTTTTGTACCAAAACACTAGGATTTGAAAAAATGTATTCTGGGTATTTTGAATTTTTATATTCTTTTTTACTTACAAATAAATCAACTTGATATTGTAAATTACTTGCTGGTGTTCCAAAAAGATATTTTGAGCTAATATTAAAATCTAATTTTTCATTTTCTTTTATACTTTTTGGAGCTTGCATGGATACTTTTATACGATTTGGCACTATATTTTGCACTAAAATTTCTTTATCAAAAACCATATTTGCAAATTCAACCCTAGCTAAATACACTCCACTTAAAGCTTGCTGATCGAGTGAAATCTTTTTATAAAAAGTTCCATTACTCAAAGGTTCAAGCTTGATTTTATCCAAAAGCTTTTTATTGCGTGGATCAAAAAAACTTAAAAATATAGGATGATTAACAGCTCCTTTATCATTTCTTGCAACCATAGTTAAATAGATATCATCACCTGGTCTATAAACCCCTCTTTCTGTGTAAATAAATACTTTATTTTGAGAAGTTAAATCAAAACCATCAACATCAAAACCATCATATAATAAAGGTGAACTTAAGCGCAAGATAGAAGCTTGTTTATCTTTTGAAGCAATGATAAATAAAGCTTTTGATTCATCAATATCATCAAAAACAGCCAAACCATTATCATCGCTTGTCTTAGAAGCTAAAACTTGATTGCTTTTACTAATCACATCAACCTTAACCCCACCTAAAGCCTTTTGCGTGGTAAAATCTCTCACATCTACAAAAAGCTTTTTATTTAAATTTTGAGCAATCAAAGCTATATCTGAAAAAATTAAGTTCTTACTTACTTTTGCTTTTTGGTTAAAAAATCTATATTTTTTCCAACTCTCCATTCCCTCATCAAAAACATAATCAACATCTTCTTCTTCTTTAAAATAAAGCTTGACTATAAACACACCGCTTAAATCTTTTAAACCATCTAATACGATCTCATTTTCTTGCCATTGATTTTTAATATTTTTTATATCAAAATCTTTTTTTAACACTATTTCACTAGTATAATCACTCTCTGAAAAAATATCACTATCATAATCGCTTAAATTTTTAGCACCTTGAAGATTTTTATATCTTAAATATTCACTTAAGTTATTTGAAAATACTTGATGAACTTCCAAACGAACTTTTTTAACATTCATACTCTTAAAAGCTATTTTTTTACTCGCCTTACTAGATAAAAATACCCCTTGATTTGTAAAACTTATAGCAGGCTCATAGTCTTTTAAACTTACTTGAGTTTTATAATTTTCTTTTGTACTAATTCCATCAGCACTTTTAATCCCTTGAGCAAGTTGAATTTCATAAGTTTTATTTGGAGAAAAATCACCTGTAAGTTTGATTTTATTTCCAAAAGCTAATGCTTTAAAATCTACTTTAGGAGTAATAAAAATCAATTCTTTTAAATTTTGATCTTGCGAAATGTTTTGAGAAAAAAGTAATTCTATGTTTTTATTAACTATATTTGTATTTTGAAAAACAAATTCGCTCTTTGCAAGCAAAATATATTCTAAATCTATATTGTTTTCCAAGCCTAAAATGTCTTTATTAAAAACCACTTTTACATTAGTATTAGTATTTTTGATACTCAGCGCTTTAGAATACACACTTGCCATATCACCTTGAATGATGATTTTATCTATTTGAATTTCTTTTTCTTGCGCAGTAATCTTAATAGCTTTTAACAATTCATCTTTACTAAGAGTATAAAAACTTTGAATATTTAAAATTAATACACTCTCATCATTTGAAATATTTTGAAAATATCCTTTAATATCTAGTTTTTCAAAAGGAGTTTGGACTTTTAATTGCACTTTTTCATTTGCTAAAATATCATTTAAGTCTATAAAAATATCGTATTTTTGATTTGCTTTTAAAGCTGTAAAAATATTTAATCTTGTAGGCGTTTCAAGCTCATATTTTACTTTTGTCTTTTGATTATTAACAATAATCTCTCTTTCTTTTATAGCACCTATTTCTTGATTAATAATATTAGTATTAAACTCTACAAAAATACTTTGTGTATTTTCATTAAAACCATAAGCTCTTATAGCAGAACTTTTATCCTCATTTTTAGAGCAAGCAAACAATAAACTTGCAAGTAAAAAAGTAAAAAAACAATGTAAAAATCTTCTCATATAAACCTCATTTAGTAAATTTTTCAAATTATATCTAAATTCACTCTTGCTTCACTCAAAAAATTATATAATTCTTGCATAAAAAATAAAGGAGAAAAAATGAAAAAGAAAATCGCTACATTATTAACGGCTTTAAGCCTTTCAAGTCTTGCTTATGCAGATGGAATTTATGGGGTAATTGTAGATGTAAATGATGGCGCAAAAACTATTTTAATTGACACTACTTATGGCCAAAAAATGAATGTAAAAATTCTACCAAATACAGAAATTGACATGGATGATTGTGGTATTTTTGGTATGGATAAATATGGTACTTTTAGAGATTTAAAAGTAGGAACTTTTATAGAAGCTGAAGTTTTCCATGGCTATGCTCAAACAACACCAAATCCACAAACGCCAAATCAAGTTCAAAATATAACTGCCAAAGAAATCAAAATCGAATGCAAAAAAAGAGCTTATTAAGCAAAATAACTCCTAAAAAGGAGTTATTTTAATGCGTTTTTTTCTTATATTAATTTGCATTAGCACTTTTGCATTTGCCTATAAAGTTCAAGGTATCTTAAAAAACACCACAGCTCACACAATAAGCATTCAAACAAGTTTTGACAATAATTTAATCATCACTGTTTTACCCCAAACACGCATTGATATTTATAGTTGTGGAATTTTTGGAAGCAATAAAAAACAAGCTAATGTACAAGATTTAAAAAAAGGAAGTCTTGTTAAAATTAAAGGTAGTAAAAATGGAAGTATTATTATTGCTGAAAAAATTATAGTAGAATGTGATGATCAAAGAAGAGCTTATTAAGATAATAACTCTTCTTTGTCTTCTTTATTGATTTTTTCTATATAAAGACTTTGTGAAGGAAAAGCAAAGCTAAGTTTATTTCTTTCAACAATTTTCATCAACTCAAGTAAAATACTTTGTCTTGCCTCTCTAAAACCTGCAGCATCTACTGCTTTAGTATAAAAATACACTTCTATATCGATAGAACTTGCACCAAAACCACTCACAGCCACATAAGTACTATTTTTATACCCTTCTAAGTCATTTACTGAAACTAAATTTTGTCTATATCTAGCACGCGTTCCACCATGATTTAGCGCACTATCATCAACTTGGGCTATCAAAGGACTAGTTGCTAATAAATATCTTATATCTTCTACGCATTGTTCAAGTTGCTCAGGTCTTGCATCATAAGTTACACCGATAAATAATTTTACATGACGTCCTATTTTTCTTTTGCTCCAATTTTTTATATTTGTTCCCATGATGGTTGAGTTTGGTAAAAATACTAAAGAATTATCAAAAGTCCTAATGGTGGTTTTTCTAAGTCCAATCTCTACTATGGTTCCTTCTATACCTGAAATTTCCACCCAATCGCCTTGATTAAAACTATTATCAAAAAGCAAAAGCACAGAAGCAAAGAAATTTGCGATAATATCCTTAGCTGCTAATGCCACAGCCAAACCACCAATACCTAAAGATGCAATCAATGCTGAAATATTAAACCCTAAATGCGCTAAAACAAATAAAACAGCTATCACTATAATGATAAAATATAAAATTTTAATGATTAAATTAACCACTTCGCGTTTGCCACTTTTTTCAGCAAGCTTTGCAACAATCACCATACCATAACTATCAAAGATATTTATCACAAGCCAAGCGGTTAAAATAACATAAGCGATGGATAAAATATTACTAATTCTTATATCAACAGGTGCAGGATAGTAAAAAATAGTAAAACAAATTCCTATAGCATAAGCAAATAAAAACCAACCCACTGGCCCTTGAAGTTTTTCTAGAAAATGAGTTTTTATCTCCATATTAGCTGAATTTTTTCCAAACAAGCGTATGAGTATAAAATATAAAATCTTTGCTAGATAAAACTTCAAAGAATAAAAAAAGACAATTACAGCGATAGAAATAACTATTTTTCCAACATTTACACTACTAATAGAAGTTTGTTCGTTAATATAATTAATTGCATTTTGCAAGCCCAAGCCTGTAAATAAAAAGTTAGTCTCAAGCAAACTAGCATTGTTTCTTAGATAAACTAAAATTTCATTATAAGATTTTATAGCATTTCTTAAATTATTTTCATTGATTTCTAAGGTTCTAAGCTGAGCAATATCATTAATTTTTTCTTTATCTAAAGTAAAATTAAACACCATATCTTCTTTAAGCACATCAATACTTTTATCAATAATACTTCTTATAGTCTGACTTTGCGCTCCTTCGATAAAAACTTTTTCTAATTCAAAAATACATAAATAAAAATGCTCCGCAGAGGTTAAATTTAAAAGTTTGATTTTATTATCCACATAATCATAATATCTTTTTTTAGCTTGAGCATTTTCAACACTTTTTTGTAAAGCATTTTTAGTTTTTAAAAAGTCTTTTGCTTCTTTATCATCAATTTTTTGAGATACCATTTTTAAAGGCAAAGTGGTTAAAAGCGCGGTTTTTTGTTTTTCTATTTCTTTAATATTATCTTGAAATTCGCTACTATTTGTATCACTATTTTTAAAGCTTTCCAAAAGTAAATTAAGCTCTATATAATTTTGCACTAGGGCAAAAATGCTATTTTTATCCTCTAAAATATTTTTTTCTTGCGCATGTAAGGTATTAATAAATAAAAAAAATAAAACGATACTAATAATCTTTTTCATACTTTTTTTACCCTCTCTTGAATTAAAACAAAATTTTCAAAATTAAAATCATATTCATAAATTTCACCCGTTTCTATGATGTAATACCAAGCATGGAGTTCAATTTCTTTTTTATTTAAAGCCTCTTCAATACCTGGATAAGTTAATAAATTTTGCAAAGAATTTACCAAATTCATTTTTTCAGTCATCCAAGCACGCATAGCCAAATCACTACCTGCAACTTTTAAAACTTTATTTTTTATAGGCTCAAGCAAAGTAAGCCATTTTTTAACATTAGGCATATTTTTTAAATCACTTTCATTTGCATATAAAGCCGCACAGCCACCACAATTACTATGACCGCAAACTATAATATTTTTTATATGTAAAGAATTAAAAGCATACTCAATAGCTGAAGTTGTTGCTAAAAAATCATCTCCTACTCTATAAGGTGGGACTATATTGCCTATATTTCTTACGACAAAAAGCTCCCCTGGTCCTGTATTAGTGATTAAATTGGGTATCACTCTTGAATCAGCACAACCTATAAAAAGCGTGTGGGGATTTTGTTTATTTTTTAAACTTTCAAAAAGCTCTGCATGCTCTTTGAAATCTTCTTGCATAAATTTTAAAGCACCTTCGATCAAGTCTTTCAAGAAAAGTCCTTTTTTGGTTTTAATAAAACATTATACTAAATTATTTTTACTTAAAATAAATCTATAAATTTATTTTTTGTTGCATTTTTATGTGGTTTTAATCTTTCATTTATCTTTTTTTTGTAAATTTTAGTTTTAAAAATTATTGGAGGATTTTAATGAGTCTTTATGATAGAGATTATTCTAACTCTAAAACTCAAGAATTTGAAGGTTATGCTAGAAGTGATTTAAGCATTTTTATAAAACAAACTTATCAGCTTTTTGCTGCTTCATTGTTAGCTGCAACAGCAGGTGCTTATATAGGAATTTTTGCCTTAGCGCATTTATTTGCACAATCTCAAGCAACTTTTTGGATTTTATTTATTGTTGAAATTGGTTTATTGTTTGCATTACAATGGAAAAAAAGAGAAGCTCCGCTTAATTTAATTTTACTTTTTGCCTTTACTTTTGTTTCAGGACTTACTTTAACACCACTTTTATATTCAGTTTTAGCACTTCCTGCAGGGGCTAGCATCATCGCTCAAGCTTTTGCTTTAACAACAGTAGCTTTTGGTGCTTTAAGTGTATTTGCTATGAATACAAAAAGAGATTTTACTATGATGGGAAAAATGCTTTTTATAGCTTTAATCGTTATCGTAGTAGCTTCTTTAATTAATCTATTTTTCCAAAGCTCACTTGTGAGTTTAGCAATTTCTGGTATTGGTGCGATTTTATTTTCTTTTTATATCCTTTATGATACTCAAAACATCATTAGAGGAAACTATGAAACACCAATCGAAGGCGCAGTTGCACTTTATCTTGATTTTATCAACCTTTTCATCTCTCTTCTTAATATTTTAAGAAGCTTTAATAGCAGATAAAAATTTGCGAGATTTTTTCTCGCAAATTTTCTTTACCTCTTTCAAGTTTTTATCAAACTTTTTAAGTTACAATACTCATTTTATTTTCAATAAGGAAAATTCATGACTACTCTTTTAATTATTTTGCAATTTGCAATTGTTGTGATTATTTGTATTGCGGTTTTATTACAAAAAAGCTCAAGTATAGGACTTGGAGCATATAGCGGAAGCAATGAAAGTTTATTTGGAGCAAAGGGTCCTGCGGGGTTTTTAGCTAAATTTACTTTTGTAATGGGTGTTTTACTTATTGCTAATACAATCGCTCTTAGCTATATGTATAATAATGCTAACTCTAACTCACTTGCTGAAAAAGCAGAACAAATTTTACCAAAAGCACCTGAAACAAATACAACTAGCATTCCAGTTGCACCAAGTGCCCCAATTAGCGAAAGTAATACTAGCAAATAAAAAGGACAAACCATGCTAAATGAAATTTATACTAAACAAAAACAACAATCAGATAAAAGCTTAGAAGCTTTAAAAAAAGATTTTACTACTATAAGAACTGGTAAAGTAAATATCAACATACTTGATCATATTCATGTTGATTATTATGGTAGCGCAACCCCGCTTAATCAAGTAGCAACAGTTTTAGCAACCGATGCTTCAACTATTAGCATTACTCCTTGGGAAAAATCAATGCTAAAAGCCATAGAAAGCGCTATAGCTGCAGCAAACATAGGAGTAAATCCAAACAATGATGGTGAAAGTGTAAAATTATTCTTCCCTCCTATGACAAGAGAACAAAGAGAAGAAAATGCTAAAAATGCCAAAGCTATGGGAGAGAAAGCTAAAGTAGCCATTAGAAACATTAGAAAAGACGCAAATGATGCAGTTAAAAAACTAGAAAAAGATAAAGCAATTTCAGAAGATGAAGCTAAAAAGGCTTATGATGAAATCCAAAAACAAACTGATAGCTACACAGCAAAAGTAGATGAATTAGTTAAAAATAAAGAAGCAGAACTTTTAAAGGTTTGATAATGAACTTAGAACAAATTTATAAAGATTGTGGAGCATACCTACAAGGACATTTCTTGCTTAGCTCAGGAAAACACTCTGAGTTTTACCTTCAAAGCGCTAAAGTTTTAGAAAATCCAAAACTAGCAGGTGAGCTTTGTGATAAACTTGCAAAAGTTATTGCTAGTTTTGATATTGAATTTGATAGCATTTGCTCTCCTGCTTTGGGTGGAATTTTAGCAGGTTATGAGCTTGCTAGAGCTTGCAATAAACGCTTTATTTTCACTGAGCGCGTAGAAGGAGTGATGAGTCTTAGACGTGGTTTTGAAGTAAAAAAAGGCGAGAAATTTATCGTTTGTGAAGATATTATTACAACAGGTGGTTCTGCACTTGAGAGTGCAAAAATCATCGAAAGCTTAGGCGGGGAAGTAGTAGGCTTTGCAGCTTTAGCAAATCGTGGTTTTTGCGCGGTAAAAAATTTAAACAATCCAAGAAAAGAAAACGCGAAATTGCCTGAAAATTTACCACTTTTTGCACTAGGAAATTTTGAATTTGATATTTATGAAGCAAATGCTTGTCCACTTTGTGAAAAAGGCACCAAGGCTATCAAACCTGGTAGTCGTGGAAACTAATGAAAACTAAAGCAAAAATAGCTACTCGCTTTTTAAGATTTAAAGCTTTTTTAATTGATCTATTTTTGCTTTATGTACCTGTTTTATATTTATTTTATTTTACACTTGGCTCTAAAGAAGCCTTTTTAAACAATCAACTTATAATTTTTTTATGTTCTTTAATTTTTGGGCTTTTACAAGCCTTATTTTTAGCAAAAAAAGCCCAAAGTCCTGGACTTAAAGCTTATGATTTATATTTAATTGATCTTAAAAATGGCCAAAAACTTAATTTTTTTAGAATACTCTTACGCTATATAATTTTTATCGTAAGTTTTGGTTTATTGATTGGGTTTTTGGTAAGTTTTTTAAGAAAAGATACTTTGGCTTTGCATGATATTTTAAGCCAAAGTGTTATTGTAACAAAGGTAGAAAAATGAATAGAAAAAGAATTTATAATCCAAAATCAAATGAAACTTTAAATGATAGAAAAGTATTTAATGGTAATCCTCATGGGATTTTAAATTTTACTAAAGCAAAATACACTTGGGCTTTAAAGCTTTGGGATTTAATGGAAGCAAATACTTGGTTTCCAAAAGAAGTAGATACAACCAAAGACGCGCTTGATTATCGTTGTAATCTAACCGTAGCAGAAAAAAGAATGTATGATTTAGTTTGGTCTCAACTTATCTCAATGGATAGTTTTCAAACAAACAATCTTGCTGATAATATTAATCCTTACATCACAGCACCTGAAATCAATGCAGTTTTAGCAAGACAAGCTTATGAGGAAGCAAACCACTCAAAATCTTATGCGGTAATGGTTGAAGCAATCTGTGAAAATACGGACCTAATTTATGAAATGGAAAAACACGATGAAACTTTAAGAGAAAAAAATGATTTCATTTCAAGTATTTATGAAGAACTAGCCGGTGAAGTGGATGATAATAAACTTTTACTTGCAATGGTAGCAAATCAAATTTTAGAAGGGGTGTATTTTTACAGTGGTTTTACCGCTATTTATGCTTTAGCACGCGCAGGAAAAATGCTAGGTTCGGCACAAATGATACGCTTTATACAAAGAGATGAGATTACACATTTGTTATTATTTCAAAATATGATTAATTCTGTACGCAAAGAAAGACCTGATTTATTTAATGATACCAATGTAAGTAAAATCTATGATATGTTTAAAAAAGCAGGCGAACTTGAAATTAAATGGGGTAAATACATCACTCAAAATCAAATCATGGGCTTTACAGATGATATTATAGAAGAATATATTCATTATCTTGTTGATCAAAGACTAATTGCTATTAATCTTGATAAAATCTATAATGCAAAACATCCTATTAAATGGGTGGATGATTTTTCTAAATTTAATGATCAAAAGAGTAATTTTTTTGAAAGCAAAGTTACAAATTACTCCAAAGGAAGCTTAAGTTTTGATGACTTCTAAGTCACAAAACTACTCATTTTTTATACTTTTTAAATCAAATCTCTTTTTTAATTTAATATTTTATTTTTATTTATTCTAATATAGTAAAATCGGCGGTTTTTATTTTATTTATAAGGAGTAATTATGGAGTTTTTAGAACTTTTGTTAATCTTTATCGCCATAGTTCTCATGATAGTTAAACCAGAAAAAGAAAAACTAGCTTTTTCTATACTTGTAATTTCATGGGCTATTATGGTATTTGACTATTTAGGTCGCAAATCAGGCGCAATCTTAGGCCTAATGAATCTATAAGGTGGCAAATATGTGTGATATTAACAAAACTAAATTCTTTTACTTTTTAATGTGTTTAGCAGGCTTTTTAGTTATCTTAATGCCTGTTGGAACTGCAAACTTAATTTTTGGCTATATGCTAGGTGATAGCCCTTGTACTTCTTGTTGGGGTCAAAGAGAATCAATGATTTTCATCGGTGTAGCGGCTTTATTTATTGTGCGCTATGGTGTGAAAGGTAAATTTTTAGCTTTCCTTTTAATCGCAACTGCTTTTGGTTTATGGCAATCATTCAACCATGTTAGTTGGCATGCGCATCGTGATCTTGATCAAGGTTTTGGCTTACCTATTTTTGGCTTACATACTTATTTTTGGGCTGAAGTAGTATTTTGGGCTGTAGTTTTATTGCTTGGTGTTATTTTTGCTTTTGCTCCAAAATTTGGTTCTTTTGAAAAAGAAATGGAAGGGGCTAGCTTTAGAAAACTAACCAAATTTAACTTAGCTGCTATGGTTATTGTTGCTTTTATCGTAGCTTCAAATGTATTCCAAGCTTTTGTAAGTACTGGTCCTATCCCATATAGCGGACAAGGCGATCCAGTTCGTTTTAGTTTAAATCCTAAATACATCATTTGGTCTGATTCAGGTTGGAGTAAAAGCTGGAAAAGTTTCTCTATACTTGGGGCACGCGATGTAAAAGAACCTGATTTTGCTTTTGCGCCTGCTAGCGAGAAACTAGGTATTCAATTTGATAATAATATTAGTAATGCTCCATTTGCAAATATCGATGAGAGCTTAAAAATAGCTAGCGAAACCAAAATAGAATTCCCTAAAGCTATCAATACACTTGATTATATCAATGGAGAGTATGTTGCGAGTTCAAAATGGGAAGTATTTTTCCTAGATAATAATTTTAGCACTAAAGTTGATTTTGTTTTAGATCCATATTTTTCAGCTACAATCAACCCTATCGTAGGAATTATCCCTTATTTAGATAACAAATACATCTTAATGGGTTCTAATAAATCTTTCTTAAGATTTGCTCAAAATCCTAACGCAGATGATGCTTTACAATATGCACATTTTATGAAAGGTGCAGATAAATTTGAAGGGACTGGCAAGGATTTGGGTCGTGGTAGAATTGATACAGTTAGAGCTAAATTCCACCATATCTTAAGTACAACTACCGATGGAAAATATATGTACACAGCAACTGTTCCAAACAATAAAGACGCAAAAACTTTTGTAATTTCTAAAATTTCTTTAGCAGATAGAGTTCTTTCAGCTGAATTTACTCCTAAAGCTAACTTAAAAGAAGGAAAAACTTTAGGCGATCTTTATATAACTTCAATGGCATTTAAAGATGGTAAAATTTATGCATTAAGTAAAAAACATAATGTTATTGCTGTAATTGATCTAGATAAAGAAGAAGTTGTAAAAACTATTTCTTATCCAGAAAATATAACTAATGCAAGAAGCTTATTCTTTAAAGATGGCAAAATGCACATCTTATCTTATCAAGATGGATCAAACATCCTTTATACACTTGATTAATCTTAAGGCGTTTTTACGCCTTAAGGATTTTAAAGCTAGATAAATAAAATTTAAGATAAAATAACGCTTTTTATCAAGGAGTGCTTATTGATTCATATATTTGAACAAAAACAATGCCAAACCATGGCAGAAGAAATTCGCAAAAATACTTTCATCAATGAAGAATTATTTGAAGCTTTTTGTTCTACTCCAAGAGAAATTTTCTCACCTTTAAAAATGCATGCTTATAGACTTGATGCGCTTCCTTTAATGGGCAATCAATGGATAAGCTCGCCTTTAACCGTGGCTAAAATGACTATGGCGCTTGATTTTAAAGATGCTGATAGTGTTTTAGAAATAGGTTGTGGTAGCGGGTATCAAGCTGCGATTTTAAGTAAGCTTATTAGAAGAGTTTTTACCATAGAGCGCATTGAAAAACTTGCAATTAGCGCTATAGAAAAATTTAAAAAACTAAACTATGCTAATATTCATGTAAAATTTGATGATGGGCAAAATGGTTGGAAAAATTATGCACCTTATGATAGAATTTTACTCTCAGCTTATATAGAGCATATTCCAAATGTATTATTTGATCAACTTGAAAACAATGGAATTTTAGTAGCTCCTTTACTCATAGGAAATCAACAATTCATCACTAAATTTACAAAAAAAGATGGCGAGATTAGCAAAGAAGTTTTAGATGAATGCCTTTTTGTGCCTATTAAAGATGGTAAAGAATAATCTTGCTAATTTTTAAGATAAATATTTAATTTTAATATAATTATTTTTAAACATAAGCTTTTTATAGGGGATGTTTTTTTATAATTATGCTAAAAAAGGAATATTATGAGTTTTAAAAAAATACTTTTTGGTTTATTTACCACTAGCATGCTTTTTGCCTATGAGCAAATGCCTCAAAATGCCTCACATGGAAATTTCATAGACAAAGACAAATGGAAAAATTTAGATAAAAACTGGATTTATTGTGAAAGTGGTTTAAATCAAGATTTTATCAATATAAACAGTAAAAAGGCTACAAACAAAAATCATTCTTTAGAATTTAACTACTCAAATGATTCTTTTGGCTTAATAAATGATGGTTATACCATAAAAATGCATTTTGCAAGCAATGGAAGCCATATCATGCTAGATAATACAGCTTATAATTTATCTCATTTTCACTTCCATAGTCCATCAAAAATTTCTATTGATAAAAAATCTTATCCTTTAGAAATTCATTTTAGTCATGTAAGTCAAAAAGGCGATATAGTAGTTGTTGCATTATTTTTACAAGAAGGTGCGGAAAATTCTTTTATTAAAAAAATCATTCGTGCTTTTCCTAAAAAAGAAGGCGATAAACTTTATGTTCAAGGCTTAAGTGCTAATGAGTTATTGCCAAACAATCTTCAATCTTTTTATATCTTTAAAAATAAACTCAACAAGCCTTGTAATCAAAAAATCACTTGGATAGTTTTAAAAGATATAAGCTATGCCTCTAAAGAGCAAATCCAAACCATACAAAATTTAATGGGAAAAAATGAGAATTTAAAAATACAAGAAATTAATAATTTAGAACAAAATGATTAAGTAAGCTAAACTTAATCATGTATAAAAGCTTGAATTTTTTCTAAATTAGCTCTAAAAAGTTTAAAATTTAACTCGCTTGAAATTTTTAAATCAGCAAAAAAAGGATTTTTCAAACTTGATATGAGCAAATAATCATCTTTTTTCAAAACTCTTTGTGTAGAAAATTCTTTATCCTTTACTTTTTCAAAAATACTTTCATTTGAGTTAATATCTTCTTTTAATTTCTTACTATAAAGCAAAATTCCACAAAAGAAATTCCCAAATTCATCTTTAAATTTCACATCATAAAGAATAAAATCATCAAAAATAAAAGAATTTTGAGAATGATAAGTTTTTAAAGAAAAATCAAAAGCAATTTTTTCAAAATCTTTTTGATCGAAGCCTTGTTTATGAAATTTAGCATTGTTTTGTTTTAAAAATTCCTCACACATTTTAAATACAAGCTCATTGCGTCCCCACATAAGCTTTCTTCCTAAAATTCTAAAAAACAAAACTCCTGCTAAAACAGCAAAAAACAAAGCTATAATCACATCCTTGCTAAATTGAAAAGCAAGAAAAAATATAACCAAAGCTTCAGCAAATGCTAAAATTTGCAAAGCTTTGAGTCTTTTATTTAAAGCTTGTCTTATGGCTTCAAAATCCATTAAGACTTAGCCTTTTCCATTCTTTTTCTTTGAGTAGGATCAAGATATCTTTTTCTAACTCTAATATTTTGTGGAGTAACCTCTACAAGCTCATCTTCTTCTATCCATTCTAATGCTCTTTCAAGGCTTAATTTTCTAGGTGGCACAAGCTTAATTGCATCATCACTTCCACTTGCTCTAACATTCGTTAAATTTTTACCTTTAATCGGATTAACATCTAAATCATTTGGACGCGAATGCTCACCTATAATCATACCTGTATATACTTTTGTTTGAGGATCGATAAACAATACCCCTCTATCTTGCAAATTAAATAAAGAATATCCTAGTGCAACACCATTTTCCATAGAAATTAACGCACCATTATTTCTTTTTTCAACTGCCCCGCTAAATGGACGAAACTCTAAAAAGCTATGGTTCATAACACCCTCGCCTTTAGTATCTGTTAAAAATTGTGATCTAAATCCTATAAGCCCACGCGCAGGAATTTCAAACTCAAGTCTTGTTTGACCATCTCCAGTTGGTGTCATAGTTTTCATTTCAGCTTTTCTTTTACCTAGTTTTTCAATCACAACCCCGGTAAAATCATCAGGCACATCAATCACTAAATGCTCAAATGGCTCTGTTTTAACCCCATCTTCTACCTTAACGATAACTTCAGGTCTTCCCATACAAAACTCAAAGCCTTCTCTACGCATATTTTCAGCCAAGATAGTTATTTGAAGTTCGCCTCTTCCGCTTACTTTAAATTTACCCTCACCTGTACTTTCATATTTCATAGCAATATTAGTTTTCATTTCCGCTTCTAAGCGTTCTGCGATTTTATTTGAAGTTACATGTTTACCTTCAGTACCTGCTAAAGGACCATCATTTACTGAAAATACTATACTTAAAGTTGGTTCTTCTATATGTAAAGGATCAAGTGGCATAGGGTTGTTTGGATCTACCACACTATCTCCCACATCTAAAGCTTCAAAACCTGCAATCGCTACAATATCGCCTGTCCCTGCTTCTTCAATATCCATTTTTTCTAGACCCATAAAACCAATAAGTTTTGAAATTCTTCCATTGATTTTAGAACCATCTGCCTTAGCAAGCATTACATTTTGATTTTTCTTTACTTTACCATTAAAAATTCTTGCAATTCCTATTTTACCAACGAAATTATCATAACCTAGAGTAAAAACTTGAAGCTGTAAAGGGTTTTCATCGCTACCGCTTGGAGCAGGTACGCGCTCAAGTATAGTCTTAAACAATGGCTCCATATTAGTGCTTTCATCTTCAAGTGCAAGTTTTGCATAACCATTTTTAGCAGCTGCATATACTACTGCAAAATCAAGTTGCTCATCATTTGCCTCTAAAGCCACGAAAAGATCAAAAATTTCATTGATTACTCTTTCAGGATCAGCAGCTGGTTTGTCGATTTTATTAATAACAACAATAGGTTTAAGCCCTAAAGATAAAGCCTTTTTTACCACAAATTTAGTTTGAGGCATAACCCCTTCTTGCGCATCAACTAAAAGCAAAACTCCATCAACCATTTTTAACACACGCTCAACTTCACCACCAAAATCAGCATGGCCTGGAGTGTCTATGATGTTTATTTTGGTGCCTTTATAATTAATAGCAGTATTTTTAGAAAGTATAGTAATACCTCTTTCTTTTTCTATATCGTTGCTATCCATTACGCGCTCTGCTATTTGCTCACGCTCGCTAAAAGTTCCTGATTGCTTTAAAAGCTCATCTACCATTGTTGTTTTTCCATGGTCAACGTGAGCTATAACGGCTATATTTCTAATATTATCCAAGTTTTTCTCCAAAGTCTTAAATTTAAAATCTAATATTATATAAAAAAAATGCTTAAAAATTAAGATTAGTAAATTGGAACACTTGTTGCTTTTGTCTTGGATAAGAATTATTTTTAAGGAGAAAAATATGTCAAACCTAAATACTCAAATCTTTAACGCTAACTTAGAAAAACAAGGAACTTCAGTTTTAAATAGTAAGCATTTTATGGAACTTTTAA
This sequence comes from Campylobacter sp. W0066.1, assembly GCF_024723635.1. Lineage (NCBI taxonomy): Bacteria > Pseudomonadati > Campylobacterota > Epsilonproteobacteria > Campylobacterales > Campylobacteraceae > Campylobacter > Campylobacter sp. W0066.1. Next base: position 17,890 of record NZ_JANQCW010000015.1, read on the forward strand.
ATTATTTAGAAGTTGTAAATTCAAACGAAGAAAAAGAACTAAACTATGCAAAGCTTTCAAGCAAAGTAAGTGAAATTTTAGATGATGCTCATAATGAAAATGCAGTTTTAAATGCTAAAAATATAGAAGAATTGTTAGTAATATTTAAAAACTTTAATCTTTCTCATGAAAATTTAAAACTTGATTGTGCAGCACAATTACAAAATTTATTTCCAAATTTAGCAAAAAATAATTTTTTAGTAGGTTAATTAATGTCAAATATCCAAGCAGGCGATGCTTTAAATTTACTAAGCATCGCTCCACAAAATGAAAATCCTAGCAAAGAAAGTACTAATTCACAAAGCGATGGAGAGGAATTTTTAAATTCCTTATTGCAAGCAATAAATGAAAAAGATGGAAGTTTACCAAAAGACTTTAAAGCACCACAAAAAGAAAATAAAAATGAAAGCTTAAAAGAAGCCATTGATGATAAAGCTCAACTAGATGAAAAAGATGCTATAAAGCTTTTTGAAGGTGCAAGTTTTATGCAAATTCTTTCTTTATTAGAGGTTTTACAAAGCGATAGCAAGGATGTAAAATTAAATAAACTTGTCCAAGATAATACTGCTATTTTAGCTCTTGAAAAAAACTTGCACAAGCTAAAAAATATCAAAAATATTAATGAGCTTTTTAATATAGCAAAAGAGCTTGGATTAAATATCAAAAATATAAAATTTGAGCAAATTAAAGATTTAAAAGAAGCCTTTCCAAATCTTGACAAAAAAGGTTTTTTTAAAACACCAAATTTAAATAATAAAGACTTAATTGAACCACAAAAACAAAACAATACTAATGTTTTTCAAGATTTAATCAATCAAAAAATTACCAAACTTTTAAAAGAAGAGCCAAATACAAGCAAAAATGCAAAAAGCAAAGAAAATGAAGGTGTTTCTTTGCTTTCTTCTGCTTTAAAAAATATAGAACTTCCAAAAAAAGATGTAAAAGCAAAAGAAAATATTCAAAACATAGATTTTAAAGAAAAACTAGTAGAAAAAATTCAAGATAACAAAGAAATCAAAGACACAAAAAATATAAAAAATATTAGTAAAAATGATAAACTAAATGATATTGAGCTTATCAATCTAACTCAAAATCCAAACTTAAAAAAAGAAATTAAAAACAAAGAAAAGATAGATTTTAAAGAAATATTAAAAAATGAAAAATTAACTACTAGCGAAGATAATTTTAGTAAAAAAATAAATTCTGTTTTAGAAAATTCAAAAGATTTAAAAACCGAACTAACAAATACAAAAAATATCCAAAATTTACAAAATCAAAATCAAGATTTGAAAATTAACTTAGAAAATTTACTAAACACTCAAGACAAACAATTAAAAACAGACAAAAATACTCAAAACACAGACAGTTTTAGTGATATTTTTAAAAGCGCTAAAGAAGTTATAAAAGATGAAAAAGATCATAGCGAGGAAAATTTAAATTCTTACGTGAAAGAAATGAATAGAGTTTCTAATAATTTTGTAAAAAATCAAAATATTCCTATGAAAGAAACTTTCAATGATTTTGCTCAAGAATTTAAAGAAAAACTAGAAAGTTATAAAGCGCCTATAACACGCTTTAGTATAACTCTAAACCCGCACAATCTTGGAGAAGTAGAAGTAACTTTAGTCCAAAGAGGATCTAATCTAAACATCAGCTTTAATTCTAATCAAAATACTTTAAATCTTTTCATACAACATCAAGCTGAGTTTAAAAATGCTCTTGTAAATATGGGATTTACAAATTTAGAAATGAATTTTAACAACCAAGAAAGAAAAGAGCAAAATAATCCACAAAAACAAAAAAACAATAATAACAAAGAAGATAAGGTGAATTTTGAAAAAGAAATTCAAGAAAAACCAAGCTTAGAGATGGTTTTAGCTAAATATTTTTAGTATGGAATATTTTTTGCTTTAAGCTTTAAAAACATATAAAAAAGGATTTTTATGTCAAATATAAATACACAAACTCTTCAAGGTCCTTTAGCAGCACTTAACACCAAAGATATGCCAAATGCTAAAGGAAATGCTAGAGCTGGGGAAGGCGATAGTGGGTTGATTTATAACCCTGGAGCAGAGCTTGACAAGGATGCATTTTTAAAGCTTCTTTTGATAGAACTTCAACATCAAGATCCAACTGATCCTATGGATACTGAAAAAATGCTTACTCAAACAGCACAACTTTCAGCACTTGAAATGCAAGATAATACTAATAAAACTATGACTCAGCTTGTAGTAGCAATGACTAAATTACAAAATTCTATTGCAGCAAGTACTGGCATGAGTGCATTAGCTGCGGTTGGAAAACTTGCAACGGTTAAGGATAATTATCTTGTAGTGGCAGATGATGATATACAATTTCAAATTAATATGTATTTACCACAAGAACCACAAAAAGGTAAAAAGACTGATATTGATATTGAAGGTTTTGAACTTAAGAAAAATGGTGAAGATAAACTAGATATCACAGGTAAGGTAGATAAAGAAATAGCAGGACCTGGAGAAACTATATATGTAAAATTAGTTGATGATAAAGGCCAAGAAGAAACTGTTAAAGCAGTAGTTGGAGAAGATCAAACCTTTAAGGTTATAGGACATACTCCAAGCGTTGATATCAAAACAGCTAAGATTGATTCAGCTTATAAATCAGATAGTGAACCTGTAACATTTACTATTTATAATGAAGCAGGCGATCCTGTAAGAACAATGAAAGTTAAAGATATGACTGCTGGTATGAAACAAATTGTTTGGGATAGAACCGATGATAGTGGAAATCCTGTACCATCTGGCAAATACTATGTAAGAGCAAGCTATATAGGCGAAGATGGAACGACAGTAAACTCAACTTACGGCGCATACCCGATTACCGGTGTTAAATTTGAAGATGGCGAAGCTCTAGTTGGTATGGGCGGTAGCTGGGTTAAATGGGAAGATATTAAAGAAATTACAGGATAAAATCATGTTTACAGCATTTTATAATGGGGTAAATGGAGTAAAATCCCAAAGTTATGGTATAGATAATACTGCTCATAATATAAGCAATGTCAATACAGTCGGTTTTAAATACTCTGATGTAGCTTTCAAAGATGTATTTTATAGCACCATAACAACGCAATCATATAATAAAGGTCAAACTGGTTATGGTAGTGTAGCAGGAGCTACTAATGATATTTTTGAACAAGGACCATTAGTTTCTACTGACAATGAATTTGATGTGGCTATTGCCGGAAAAGGCTTTTTTGGTGTAAGTAATGGCAATGGAGTTTATTATACTAGAAATGGTGCTTTTAAACCTGATGCAAATGGCTTTTTAGTAGATTCAAACGGAAATTATGTGCTTGGAACTATGAACCCATCATTAAAAGAAATTCAACTAAGTGATAGAGTTTCAAATATGTTTGGTCAAGTTATGGGACAAAAAGTTACCACAGCTTGGAGTGGAACACCTGGACAGAATTTCCAAATGGGTGGAGTTAATACTCAAGGACCTATTTCTGTACCTAAAAATCTTTATTTGCCACCTCAACCGACGCAAAATATCACTTGGAGTGGCAATTTAGACACAAGCACCAAAACAGAAGCTGTAAATGTAGATGTAGATGCTTCTAAATTTGAATTTAGTAAAAATGAAGATGGTAGTGTAAAAATTTCAGGTAGTGTAAAAGATGAGCAAATTTATGGCTTAAAACCTGGCGATACTATATATTTTAAAATTACTGATGAAAAAGGTGCTAGTCAAACATTACAAGCTACTTTAGATGAGAATTTAGCTTTTAGCATTGATAATCAAGAATTAGATAAAGTAGACTTAGAAACAGCCAAATTAGAATCATCTCATTTAAGTGTAGAAAAAGAAGTAGCTGATAGCACAGAACTTTCTGCAAAATTAATTAATCCTGATGGTTCTATTAGTTGGGTAAGAGTTAAATTAGATAGAGTTTTACCACAAAATGGCACAGACTTAGAATACAAAGCCGTTGCTCAAGTATATGATAATGATGGCAATAAAATAGGTGGAACTACTGAGGGTTTAATCACCTTTAATGAAGCTGGAGCTTTAGTTTCTAATACCTTAAATTCAGTAGATAACAACGGTACAAGAGTTAATATAAATCTTGGTTCTTATTATGATCCAAATATACCAAATTCAGGTTATGATGGACTTCATGCCTTACAAAACAAACAACCTTCAGTACATACACAAACAGATGGCAAAGGCGAGGGGTTTTTGAATAATTATTCTATTAACACAGATGGTACTATCATAGCCACTTTTACTAACGGCGATCAAATAGCTATGGCAAAACTTGCTTTGTTTAATTTTACAAACGAGCAAGGCTTAGAAAAGCTAGGAGAAAATCTTTATGGACAAACTAGCAACAGTGGCAATCCAACCTTTTTGCTTGATGCTAATGGAAATTTCAGCACAGCAACTTTTAAAGGCTCTTATTTAGAACAATCTAATGTAGATTTATCAGTAGCTTTTACAAATTTAATCACTTTACAAAAAGCTTACGATTCAAGCAGTAAAAGTATCACAACAGCTGATCAAATGATACAAAAAGCAATCAACATGAAACGCTAATTTTAGCCTTTCATGATGGTTCTTTTGAATTTTTTTCTAAAATATATTTTATTTCTTGCTCAAAAAACTCATAAACTCTAAGTTGTACCAAAGCTTCTTCTTCATTTTTATCCATCAAGCGCTCAAGCCTATGGAAATTAATCTTTTTTGCATATCTTGGATTTTTCTTTAAAAGCAAGGCGATATTTTTAAGCAAAGCATCTAAACTAAGCTCATTTTTTAAAACTCTATCTACGTATTCTTTGGAAGTTTGTACTAAGATAGCTTGTCTGCTTTTATCATTTGGATAAACTTCATTTGCAATATCAGCCAAAACTTGCCAAATTTCTGCTTTTATAGTCTTATTTGCCACGATAATAGCAGCAAAAGATTTTGCTCTAAATTCTAAAGACAAATGACTAGGAACAAAAAATTCTCTAAATTTAGATAAAAAGTTTGCAAATATACTCAACATACTTCACCTCAATGTTTTTTAAGATATTTTAAGATATTATTTCAACTGCCTTCTCTTAGACCTGTGCAATGCTATTTTTAAGCACCGCTTCAGGGTGGGAACACAGCAGAGCACTTAGACTTAGTGTGTGCCGCAGTCATCTGGGAGAGGGTTTTTAAAGTTTAAAATACCCTTTAATATCCTCACAAATTCTAAAGAAATTTACCCCATTAATAGTCGGATTTGTTTTAAAATATTCATACATTCCCACAAAACCACTTTCAAGCTCTTTAGACTTTACTCCATAGCTAATTGACAAAGCTGCTTCTATAAAAGCTGCTAGCTTATCACAATACTTCAAAGCCTTTCCATCAATAGCCTTAAAACGATCCTCATTCACTGCATCTAAACTACCACTATAAACACTTGGCTTGTTATTGAAAATACGATTTTCAAATTCATTTTTTACAAAGGCACTTTCTTCATTTTGTCCTTCTCTAATACCAAGTATATAGCTAAATTCTTCTCTAAAAGATAGTGGTATAAAAGGTAAAATTTTCTCATTAATAAGCTTCATTTCATATTCATTGATGATTTCATTTAAACCATCTATGCCATATTTTACCGGAGAGATGATATCTCTAGTTAAACTTTCAGGCAAATCATGAAACAAAGCACAATAAAAATTACTTTCTATTCTACCATCACATGCTTTTACTTCTAAAGAATAAAAATAAGACAAAATAGCCACCACAAGCATATGTCCTAAAACTGCAGTTTCTGGAATCCTTGGAGTTTGCGCCCATCTTTTTTGAAAACGCAAACGCCCGCTTAGATCGATTATTTTAGAAATTTTTTGATTAAGAGCTATTTTTCTTGCTCCGATTAATTCATAATAATCTTCTAATTCTTCTTCAACCTTAGCCTTAATCTCATCGATATCACTTAAAAACGAGCTAGTTTGATAAACTATATTAAACTCCCACCTTGTCGCAAAATACGAAGCAGCTTTTAAAATAAGCCTTTCTTTCGCATAATCTTTACCTTGTAAAAAAAGCTCATAGCGTTTTAAAAACTCACTATTTTCAATATCTTGAATCATCGGTGCGATTTTACTTAACACCCAAGCACTTACCTGCTCATTTTTTGCACGCGTTATTTCATGGTACACATCAGGGCGTATATCAGTCACTACTACCCTACTTAAAAACTCAAAAATCCCCGCTTCTATGATAAAGCGCATATTGACATCTTTTTCCATTTTAGCAATGAAATAAGCAATGATAAATTTATGTGCTTGCTTATCAAGCTCGACTAAATTTGTCATTCTAGGATAATCATTCCACCTTGATATAGAAGCAGCTTTAAAAATATGCTCTATTAATTCTACACTAATCATTTATTTCCTTTTTTTGCTGTGATTTTACTTTATTTTATAATCTTTAGCAAATTTTATTTTGATATTATGATTTAATGTTTTATTATTAAGTAATGCAATAAGAAGAATTTGAGATTAACAAGCTTATGTCAATAAAAATTATAAAACTAGCTTTAAATCATCAAAAAAGCTCTTTTGTTTTATAGAGTGTATATCCTTCATAATAATAGCTTGCGTCAATCCCTCTTGCAAAAATATTAAAACTATAAATATCATCACTCAAAGCATTTTGAAGTAAAATTTTTATCTCTATATCTTTAATAGGACTTCTTTGCATAGCCATTATATAATCATCTTTATCAATCAAACTCCAATCAATCACTTTTTTCAACTCTTTTTTAAGTATTAAATCAAGCCAAATTCTCATGCTTCTGCCATTTCCTTCTCTAAAAGGATGAGCTACATTCATTTCTACATATTTTTCTACAATTTGTTCAAAGCAAGATTGTTCCATAAGTTCTATTTTTTTAATTGCCTCATGTAAATAAACAGCAGGAGCAAATCTAAAATTTCCTTTTGAAATATTTACCTCTCTTATTTTTCCTGCAAAATCATAAATATCTTCAAATAATTTTTGATGAATTACCCTTAAGCTTTCAAAACTTCCTGCTTTTAATGTATCTAAAAAACCACTTTCAAATAAAGCTTTTGCCTTTAGTTTGCTTATTCTTTCTTCTTCTTTGGCCAATTCTAGTTGATTTTTTATACCAAGTTTATTTGTAAGTATCATTTTAAACCTTTAAAGTTTATATTTTATAAGATATTTAATATAAACTTTATTAAATTTATGACTTAAAACTCTTTTGTTTCGTTTAACTTAAGATAAATTTCATCATTTTTACCAAGTTCTTTATGATGATAAATGCTAAAAATATGTCCTTCCAAACTCACACTTATCTCATAAAAATCCCCATAAAATACGCATTCTAAAACGCTAGCTTTTAAAGGGGTTTGTGAAGTTGAAATTTGTATATCATTAGGGCGCAAAATGCCATTTTTACTTTGCAAATATGCTTTGAATTTCTCATCCAAAATTGTATTTGGATCTATAAAAAATGCCTCGCCCAAAAAGCAAGCACTATCTATATTTTTAGGCTTATAAAAAAGCTCTTTAGCGCTTCCATAGTCTAAAATTTTCCCATCCTTAATCAAAGCGATATTATCTGATAAATAAAAAGCATCGTCTTTATCATGTGTGACAAAAATAGCACTAAGCTTATGTTCTTTCAAGATATTTTTGATTTCTTTGCGCATTTTAACGCTTAAAGTGTGATTTAAATTTGAAAAAGGTTCATCAAAAAGTATGATTTTTGGCCTTGCGACTATGGTTCTTGCTAGTGCTACTCTTTGTGCTTGCCCACCGCTTAGCTCATTTGGATAGCGCTTTAAAAGCGTATTTAAATTTAAAATTTCTAAAACTTCATCAAGTCTTTGTTTTTGCTCGTTTTTACTTAAAGAGCTTATACCAAAGCATATATTTTCTTCTACATTTAAGTGCGGAAACAAAGCATAATCTTGAAACAAAACCCCCACATCACGCTCTTGAGGGGCTAAATACACATTCTTAGAAGCAACTAATTTATCCCCTATATAAATACTACCATCATTTATTTCAAAAAAACCTGCTATACAACCAAGCAAAGAACTCTTACCACAGCCACTTTCTCCCAAAATACTGACAATCTCACCTTCTTTTAAGCTCAAAGAAATTCCTTTTAAAACCTCTGTTTTTCCAAAAGATTTGTAAAGATTGTCAATTTTTAAGATTTCCATTATTGTCCTTTTTGGTTGTTTTTATTTTGCAAATAATGCATTAAAAATGTAGGGATAATCCCAAATAACACTATAATTAAAGATGGCAAAGAAACATTGTAAATTAACTCATTTTCACTATAAGCAAATACAAGCGATGAAAGCGTTTGAAAACCTGAAGGTGAAAGTATAGTCGAAATAGGCAATTCTTTTAAAATATCCACACAAATAATCACCACAGCTAAAGCTAAATAATGCTTCATCAAAGGAAAATGAATTTGAGTGAAAATTTTAAATGGTTTTGATTTTAAGGTTAAATTTGCATAGTCTATATTTTTAGAAATTCGTTCATAGCCTGATTGAGTTGCAAAAATCCCTGAAGCTAAAAACCTCACAAAATACCCAAAAAACAACACCAAAAATCCACCACCTATGGCATATTCAAAAGATAAAAGATCAAAAATATAATTTAACACACCCAAAATCACTAAAATTCCCACAGCTACCACAGCTCCAGGTAAAGAATACCCCAAAGTCGTAAGCCAAAGGATGATTTTAGAAGCTTTTGTATCATTTAAACGCACCACAAAACACAAATAAAATGCCACCCCTACAATAGCAAAAGAACTCATCAAAGCCACGCTAAGGCTATAAAATGCAGGTGTTAAGACATTGCTTAAATTTTGCATAAAATCAAACCCGGCCCAATAAACAAGCCATATAATAGGTACGACAAAGGCTAAAAATGCCACCAAAAAGCACCACAAAAAGGCTAAAAATGCCTTAAAGCCTTTTAGCTCATCTTTTGGAGTAGGCAAAAATACATTTTGATTAAAACCTTTTTTACCTCTTTGAATTTTTTCTAAAAGCATTAAAAGTGCGATAAATACAAGCAAAGCCACGCTTAAAGCCACAGCACTCACTTCATCACCGCCACTTCCCCATGTTCTAAAAATTCCTGCACTAAAAGTATCTACACCAAAATACGCCACCAAGCCATAATCACTCAAAACCTCCATAGCCACCAACAGCAAAGCACCCACTATACCCACACGGCAAAATGGCAAAATCACTTTAAAAAATGTTTTTAAATTAGAAGCCTTAAGTGTTTTAGCACTTAAAATGATATTTCCAAGTCCATAAGCAAAGGTATTTTTAGCAAAAAAATACACATAAGGATAAAGTGCAAAAGATAAAATCACAATCACACCATATGCGTTCATGATATCTATACGCCTATCAACGCCTAAAAGCGTGGGAATTAAACCTTGAAATTCAAACAAATCAATCCAAACAAAACCCATCACATAAGAAGGTATAGCCAAAGGTAAAATCAAAAACCATTCAAAAAATTTCGAGCCAAAAAATTTATAAAAAGCTATCAAATAAGCACTAACTAAACCTATAATCAAACACAGCACTAAAGTACCAAACAATATAAAAGCACTACCAAAAATATATCGTGGCAAGACATTTTTACTCAAATGTTTTAAGGTATTAATATCTATAAAAGGAAGGTGTAAGATAATGGCAAGTATAGGCAGTATGATTAAACTACAGAAAAAAAAGGTGGCAAAAGACCACCTTAGACTTAAAAATTTCAAATTTTATTTTTCCTTAATTATTTCCATTGAACTTCATCAAAGATCATTAAAGATTCTTTAGCATTACCCCAGTAAGCTTCAAAATTTGGTTTTTCGATTTTAAACTCGCCCCATGATTGTAAAATTTTAGCAGGTTTTACTTCTTTATTTACCGGATACTCATAGTTTTGGTTTGTTAAAATTTCTTGTGCTTCTTTTGAAAGCATAAACTCGATAAATTTAACAGCAGCTTCTTTATTTTTAGAAGTTTTTAAAACACCTATACCACTTACATTGATATGCGTTCCTCTATCATCTTGGTTTGGAAAAATCACTTTTACTGAATTTGCAGCTTCAACATCTTTAGAATTTTTTGAATTTGCTAAGTGTCCTAGATAATAACTATTTGATATAGCTACATCGCCTTCTTTTGCATAGATTGCACGAATTTGATCACGATCCCCACCTTTTGGAGTGCGTGCAAGATTATTTGCTATGCCTTGCGCCCATTCTTTTGCTTTTTCTTTGCCCAAAGTATCAATCATTGCACTTAACAAAGAAATATTATAAACATTATTTGAACTTCTTACTAAAACTTTACCTTTAAATTTAGGATCGGTTAAATCCTCATAAGTTTTAATCTCTCCATCTTTAATTCTATCTTTAGAAGCGATGATGATTCTTGCTCTTGTTGTAAAAGCATACCATTCGTTGTTTTTACCTCTTAGCTCTTTTGGAGAAAGTTTTTCTAACTCAGGTGAGCTAACTGATACAAAAAGATTATTTGTGCGAACTTGTTCTAAATTTCCCGCATCAGCAGTCATAAACAAATCTGCCTTTGAATTTTTACCTTCAACTTCTAATCTTTTAGCAAGCTCATTAGCCTTAGCTTGCACCACATTTACACTAATGCCTGTTTTTTCTTGAAATAATTTGAAAATTCCTTTATCAGAATCATAGTGACGATGAGAATAAATCGTAAGCTCTTGAGCGCTTAAACTCATAGCAGCTAGTAAAGATAGTAAAACTACTTTTGCTTTCATTTTATAAATTTCCTTAATTTTAAATTTTGAAATTGATAAGGATTATTATATTAATAATTCACTTTATATTTACTTAAATTGATACATATAATCATTTTAAAATAAAATAATACAAAATTAACATAAATCAAGATATTTTTTCTCTCATTTTTATATAATCATCAAAAATACAATATACAAAGGAGAAAAAATGACACAAGAACAAATTCAAATCATCAAAGATTGTGTGCCGGTTTTACAAAAAAATGGCGAAGTTTTAACTAAAGAATTTTATAAAATCATGTTTGAAGAATATCCTGAAGTAAAACCTATGTTTAATATGGAAAAACAAGCTTCAGGCGAGCAACCAAAAGCTTTAGCAATGGCTATTTTAATGGCAGCAAAAAATGTAGAAAATTTAGAAAATATGAGAAGCTTTGTTGATAAAGTAGCTATCACTCATACAAAATTAAATGTCAAAGAAGAACATTACCCTATAGTAGGCGCTTGTCTTTTAAAGGCTATTAAAGTAGTATTAAATGCAGATGAAACTACACTAAAAGCTTGGGAGGAAGCTTACAAAGCTATCACACAATTTTACATAGACATTGAAAAAGAAATTTATGCAAAAGCTAAGTAATCATAGGCTTTGATTTTCAAAGCCTATTTTAAAAACGCTATCCCTGCTTTAGCTATTTTTACATCCTCATCTAAGTGTGCTCCACCCACACCTATACCACCAACAACAACTCCATCTATAAAAATCGGCACCCCACCAGGCATAATGGAAAACTTATCATCTAAATAACGAATATCCTCAGGTATTTTACCCTCTTTTACACCTTTAAAAATAACTGCTGTTTCTCTTTTTTGTGAAGTGGCTGTGTAAGCTTTTTTATAACTAGCATTAAGCGTATGTACACCCGCTTTATCATCTCTTAAAACCGCTAAAATTTGACCGGATTTATCTACTATGGTAATACTTACATGAAAGCCATTTTTTCTTGCTTCTTTCTTTGCAAGCTCCAAAATCCCTTCAACCATTTGTGTAGTTAGCACAGGCTCTTTTACAAGCTCAAAAGATTTTGCCATCAAACTTACTCCTAAAAATACACATAAAATAAGTAATTTTTTCATTTTTTTCCTTTAAAATTTTTCTACCGCATTTTTTGCTAATTCTTTTATATCGCCTTTTAATTCACAAATTTGACCATTTTGTGCGAGTAAAATTCTATCAGCCATATCAAAATACACATCATCATGAGTTATAGCAAATATAGTAATACCTTTTTGCTTTAAAAGTGGCAAAAGTTTAGTATAAAAAAACTTCCTAAACATAGGATCTTGATCGGCAGCCCACTCATCTAAAATCAAAATATCTCTTTTTTCAAGCAAAGCATTAAGCATAGCTAGACGCTTTTTTTGTCCAGCTGAGAGCTTTATAGTGCTAAAAGTATTTTCTACAAGCTCTACTTTTTCATTAAGTTCTAAAATTTCAAGCCAGTATGCTAAGTCCTCTTTGCTAAATTTTTCATCTTCTAAAACATGCTCAAACAAATGAAAATCACTAAAAATCGCACTAATTAAACTTCTATACTCATACATATTTTCCGAAGTTACTTTTTCATCATCTAAAAAAATGCTTCCTTTAAAATCTGTAAAAAGCCCTGCTAAAATCATAGAAAAAGTAGATTTACCGCTACCATTTTTACCTATTAAAAATACACATTCGCCTTTTTTAAGCTCAAAATTTACAGGTTTTAGTGCAAATTTTTCATTGTATGCAAAAGATACATCTTTAAAAGAAAGTTTTTGCCAAGTTTTTTTATTTTGACTGAGTTTAAACTCATGAGAATAATTTTCTAAATTTAAATTTGAAATTTTATCTAAAGCGATTTTTGCCATCATAAGCGTAGGAAAACTTCCTATCATAGCTCCAAGTGGCGCTCTTAAAAAAAGCACACTTAAAGCAATAGTCGTAGCGCTTTGCAAACTAGCAAGCTCATAATTTAAAGCTATATAAAACTCCACTCCTACTAAGGCTAGCATAGCACTATTGCTCCAGTTGTTAGATAAAATATGCAAGATATTTCCCATAGTGGAGCTTTTTTTCTTTTTCAGAGCATTTTTTTCAAACTCATTTTCATAATAATACTTTGCTCTTAAAGGATTTAAGGTTAGTTCCTTATGTCCTTGTAAAATATTTTGATAGTTTTTTTGCAAAGCATCATCATTTTCCCTAGCATTTTTAAAATAAAAATACACCTTGCTCATCAAAAAATTATCCACCAAAAAAACACACACTATCCACGCTAAACACAAAAAGAAAATTTCTAAAGAAAGATAAGCTATATAAGCACTTACACAAATGATCAAAACACTTGATTGTATAAATTCAGGAAGCCTTAAAAGCCCAAAAGAAATACTACGCACATCATTATCCAAAGAAGCTAAAATCTTTGCTTTAGTAGTGTTTAAAATACTCAAAACACTTGTGTCTAAAATTTGCTTTACAACCCTTCTTTGCATTTTAAAAATAAAACTTTGCCCAAACGAGCTTAGAGTAATTTCTACAAAAGAAGAACTCGCAAAAAATACAAGCAATAAAAGCACAAAATACACGATGATATTTGAGTTTTCAAGGCTAGTTTTTAATAAAAACTCATTAATAAAAACTAAAGTCAATACACCTAGTAAGCTTGTAAAAATACTAAAAAGCAAAAAAAGAATGATTTTAAGTTTATTTTCTTTAAAAAGTATCAATATAAATTGCAACTTTAACTACCACTTAAAAAATACACCCTAGTAGCCAAGTCTTTAAAAGCTTTAGAGTGGATTAGACTTTGACAAGCTTTAGACTTTGAAGTGCTTGAAAATTCGCTTTGACTAAAAGCATTTAAAGCTTCATCTAGTTGAGTTTTTATACTTTGATTTTTAGGATCTTTCAAAACTTGATTTTTTAAATCTGCTATATTTTGGACTTTGCTTTTTTGAGCATTATCTACTATAAGCGCTAAAAGCAAAATGCTTTCTTTATCCACAAAAAGCACCTTAAAACACTGTTCATCATTTCCTACACTAAAATCAAGCTCTTTGGTAGAATTTTGCAAATTTGATAAATCTTCATTTTTTATATTTGCTACATTACTCATTAAAGCTATACTAGAAAGACTTTCATTTTTTAGCACATAAGCACTTATATCATTGATAAAAGTTTTTAAATTTCCCAAAGCTTGAGCTGTGCTTGCTTCATCTTTACTTGTGCTAAATTTTGGCAAAGCAACCGCAGCTAAAACCCCAAGTATGATCACCACAAACACAAGCTCTATAATAGTAAAAGTCTTTTTCATAATACGCCTTGTAAGTTTTTTACTTTAGGGCTTATAAGATCATCTTCAATACTTACAAATTCTTTACGTTCATAAGCTTCACAAGCCGCCCTTGCTATCATCAAAGCATTATCTGAGCAATACTCAAGCGGAGCTAGCAAAAGCTCACATTGATAGCTTTGGCATAAATGCTCTATTTGACTTCTTAAGCTTAAATTTGCACTAGCTCCGCCTACTATGCCAAAACGCTTAAATTTATACTCTTTAAAAATTTTTTCTAGCTTGTTTAAAATATGAGCTATGGCTGCTTTTTGAAATGCAAAAGCGATTTTACTTTTACGCTCTAAGTTTAACTCTTCTTTTAAAATTTCCAAACGCACTTGGTTTTTAAGTCCTGAAAAACTATAAGCTAAGTCTTTAGAACGAAGCAAGGGTATGCTAAATTCTAAATCACTTTCTTTTACATTTTTAGCTAAATTTTCTATGATAGCCCCACCAGGATAACCAAGCTCCATCATCTTAGCTACTTTATCAAAGCTTTCTCCAAAGCTATCATCAGTTGTTCTTGCTAGCTCTGTGATTTTACCTTGCTCATTAATAAAAAGCACCATAGTATGCCCACCACTTACAAGCAACACACCCATATCAAAACTAGCTTTTTTATCTAAAAACATAGAATAAATATGTCCTTTTAAGTGATTAATCGCTATAAGCGGTAAATTTAAACTAATAGCAAGCATTTTAGCCATAGCAACCCCACCTATCAAACTCACACTAAGACCAGGTTCGTTTGTAACTGCTATGGCACAAAGTTTATCAAAGTATTTTTGGCATTTTTCTAAGATTTTAGGTAAAGCCTTGCTGTGTAATCTTGCTGCAAGCTCAGGTACCACCCCACCATAAACACTATGAGCATTTTCTTGAGAAATCTTTGTATGAAAAATGCATTCAAAGCTGTTTTTATCTATGATAGCAATAGAACTATCATCACATGAGCTTTCTATGGCAAGGATTAAGCTTTTCATTGAAATTCCACTAAAATCATACCGATAAATTTGTCTTTTTCTTCTGCTTTTTCTATGGCTTTTGCAGGTATGTTTGCTTTTTTGATTTCTTTAAAATTTGTCTTTTTTTCTAAGGCTTGATCGGCTAAATTTGCATTTTTTAACTCATAAAATTCCACTCTATAAATTTTTCTTTTTTTATCTAAAGAATAACGACTTTGCATTTGATTTTTACTTATTTCTATACCGCTTTCATCATTACCCCTATCAAAACCTATGACATTAACCCTTACACCTACAATAGGAGGAATTTTAAAACTATTTTTTACCATGATTTTTTGAGCAAAATTTGTTT
This sequence comes from Campylobacter sp. W0066.1, assembly GCF_024723635.1. Taxonomy (NCBI): domain Bacteria; kingdom Pseudomonadati; phylum Campylobacterota; class Epsilonproteobacteria; order Campylobacterales; family Campylobacteraceae; genus Campylobacter; species Campylobacter sp. W0066.1. Next base: position 33,426 of record NZ_JANQCW010000015.1, read on the forward strand.
GTATATTTTTTCCATCTACTATCATTTCAACACTATCTAGGGCATTTGAAAACTCAAAGTATTCAGGGTATAGTCTAGTTTGCAAGCGATTTCCATAATTGACTGAGTATGAATTAGCATTTGAAATCACTGCTGTAATTTCATTGCTTGCTTCATAATTTAAAGCTTGGTTGGTGGGAAAAGGTAAAAAATTCACTCTATTAGCGGGTTTGTCAAGATAAAGTAAAATTTTATCATTAAAAAGTCTTACTTCCAAAGGCTTTTCAATGGCTCTATAAACCCCATTTGGAGTTAGATCAAAAGTTCTTTGAAATTCTATATTTGCCTTTTTTAGATAATACTCCACCGCCAAAAGATGATAATACACTCTTAAATGTGTTGGTAAATTTTTGCTCGCTTCATTAGCAAAGGCTGCTTTGTGATTTGACACTACAAAATAAGTTAAAGCCTTTAGCATATCTTTGTCATTGCTTTCTTGGGTTTTGGTGTTTTTTAAATGATATTGATGTTCTTCTTTTACCAAGGCTTTATTGATATTCTCTACCGCTTCTTTAGCTATGCTTTCTAAGTCTGCATATTTTGTAGAATTTACCTCACTTTGATCGATAATGCTAGTGTTACCCCAGCGGTTTGGGTTTTTATCTTTGCTTTCATATTGTGGTCTATAAAAACCACTTCCATCGTGTAAATTTATGACCATATTAACTTCAGGATCTAAAATAAGCTTTTTTATACGCTCTATGGTGTGAAAATCAGGATCGTTTTCATCTATATGGGCAAATTTTCTATTTAAATCTCCAAAATTTCCCCTATTTCTAGCGATAATACTTTCAAAAGCCAAATTTGGCGCAACGATAATTTTACCTTTAGTGATATTATAATCACTCAAAAGCAAGCTAGCTGCATGAAACCCACCTGGCTCATCTCCTTGTATGCCTCCAAGGATTAAAACTGTGTTGTTATCATCTAAACTTTTTCCATTTTCTTTCACACTAAATTCTAAAGCAAAAACTGCATTTATAAAAATCAAAATACTTAAAAAATATCTCACTTCATTTCCTTATCTAAATAAAGCCTTACTTGTTTATCGTACTCAAAAACATCTTCAATTTGGTTAATCTTTGGCACACCAAAATGATCTAATGCTTTAAAAATTCCTTTAGCTATGTCTAAAAACTGTGCTTTTTGGGCTAAAAATTGATACACCATATACTCATTTGCACTATTTATAATCACACCCAAGTCAGGCTCTTTCAAAAGTTCATCTTTGAGTGAAAATATAGGATATTTTTTTAAACTAATTTTTTTAAATTTTAAACTTGGCATAGCTAATAAATCTAAATTTTCTATAAAGCTTTGATCATGCTCATCTAAAATCGCTTGAGCTATAGACAAACGCATATTTGCATGAGAAAAATACGCACTTATACCACCATCTTTAAATTCACATAAAGCATGCACTAAAGATTTTCTTTCTATCAAAGCATCTATTTGCTTAATGCCATAAAGATGATAAGCTTCGATGATTTCAAAAAGCTTATTGCACATACTAGCACTATCTATGGTGATCTTAGCCCCCATGCTCCAGTTGGGGTGCTTAAGGGCTTCTTTTACGCTAACATTTTTTAAATCTTTGATTTTATAATTATAAAAGGCCCCGCCACTTGCTGTGATGAAAAGTTTTTTAATGTTTTTTCTTTTATCTATCAAACACTTTAGTGCTGCGTGTTCGCTATCTATAGCTTTAACCTTAGAAGTGTCAAAAAATTTCCCTGCTACTACTAGGCTTTCTTTATTTGCTAGGGCTAAAGTTTTACCAAGTTTTTGTGCCATAAGACTTGAGTTTAACCCTGCAAAACCTACTATAGCATTTATCACCAAAGAGCTTTTACACTCAGCTATCATCGCTTTTAAGCCCTCTTGGCCACAAAAAATCTTATCATGATCAACCAAGGTTTTATCTTTTTCATCTTGGATACATACAAATTTAGGTTTAAAAAGAGCTATTTGCTCATTTAAAAGCTTGATATTTTTACCACAAGATAAAGCTTCTATGCTTATGTTTTTTTCTTTAGCAATAAAAAGAGTATTAACCCCTATACTTCCCGTGCTTCCAAGTACAATCATACTAAAGTTGCCATTGCAAATGCTGCAATGATAACAGCATCAATTCTATCTAAAACTCCCCCATGCCCTGGGATTAAATTACCGCTATCTTTAATGCCTGCTTGTCTTTTAAAATAGCTCTCAAGCAAATCCCCTATCACAGCAAAAATAGCTACGATTAAAGATATATAAATACTTTTTACTAAGCTAAATTCAAAAGAGCCTATGATAGTTCCTAAAATCCCTGCACAAACTATGCCACCTACTACACCTTCTAGAGTTTTATTTGGACTTGTTGGAGAAAAAGCTCTCTCGCCAATGAGTTTTCCTATAAAATACGCCCCACTATCACAAGCAACAACAATCACTATAAGCCAAAACAATACAAACATACCCTCATAGCTTAATACTTGATAAAGCATTAAAATAGGTAAAGTAGGATATATATAAGGCATAAGCTCATTTAAATTTTCACTTTTTTTATAAACTAAATATCCCAAAATCAAAATCAAAGCCATAAGACCTATAAAGAAAGGTTTATCTAAAAATGCTCCTATTGCAAAAATACACAAAGCCACAAAAGCACTTGCGTGTTTGCTTTTAAACATAGCTTTTGCTTCATTAAATGCCAAAAACAATAAAACACCAAAAATAGCAAAATTAATCAAAAAATTATCCACTAAAGCAACAACAGCTATCACAGCTATCATCACAATAGCACTAAGAATTCTTGTCTTTGAAAACATTTTTATCCTTTCTATATACTTAAATCAAGCAAATGAGAGCTTTTTTTAACTACTTCTTGCTCTTCTTGTTCATCTTCATCTTCTTGCTCTTGTTCTTGATGATGTTTAGAATGCTTTTTTTCTTCCTCTTGTCTTTCTTTTACCTCATCGCTTACTTCGTGAGTTTGATTGACTTTTTCAAGTTTTTCAACTGTTTTTTCTTTTGCTTGAAACTCACTCATATTCACTAAAGTCGCAAAAGAATCTTTTGCTAGCTCATTGCTTACTTGTGCTGAATGTACCGGTGTATTTTGGTTAGCATAATTAACGCCACCTATGGGACTTATAGGCATATTCACTCCTTTAAAATGCTTATAGTCTTATAATTTGTATAATTTACAAAAGCCTTTTCTCTAACCTTAACAAAATTCTTACTCGTATAATCGACCAAATAAGCTCCAGAGCTTAGCTTGGAAAATTCCACACAAAGTTTTGCTGCAAATTCTAGCACTAATTGACTTATTTTTAATTTATTTGAAGTAATGATCACATGCGCACTAGGATAATCTTTTACATGCAACCAAATATCATCTTTTTTAGCTATTTTTAACAAGTATTCATTAGCTTTTTCATTGCACCCTACACTGATTTTAAACTCATCAAAATAAAAACTACTAACCCCTGCATTTAACTCTTCTTTTTTGGTTTTTTTACTTTTTTTAGGCATTAAAACTTCTAATTCTCGCAAAGAAGTGCTTTTAGTGATTAAATCTTTTAAATTGATTAAAAAATCAAGTTTTTCACTTAAAATTTCTCTTTCTATATTAATATTTTTAGCCTTTTGTTTTAGCTTTTTAGCCATTTTGTAAAATTCATTTGCACTATTTTTAGGTGTATCTTCGAGTTTAAAAGCAAGTTCATTTGCATTAAAATCTTGCAAAATAAATTCTCTTTGATAATCTTTTAAAGAATTTAAATTAGCAAATAAAACATCTGCTTTTTGGCTTAATTCTTGAGCTTTTTTTAACAAATTACTTTCTTGCTCTAAATTTTCTATACTCTCTTTAAGAGTAAAGATTTTTTTATCTACATTTAAAAGTTTATTTTCTTTTATGTCTTTTAAACGATCTTGTTGTAACTTTTTAGCACTTTCTTTAAAATACACATTAAAATCATCAATCTTTACAAATTCTTCTTTGATCTCATAAGCTTTTAAAGCTTGAAGTTTTTCGCCTATTTTTACAATACGGTAGCTTTTATCTATATGACGCAAAGCTTCTATGATAATATCATTAGTGTCTGTGATGATTACATTAGTGTTTTTTCCTGTAAATTCAAAATAAATCTTAGCCCCATAAGCTTTGTAAGATTTTTCTGATAAAACTTCAAAAGATAAAATTCTATTATTTTCTAATACTTCTAAATTTAAAATCTTTGCGTTTGAAAAGTATTTTTTTAACATAAAATCAAAAGGTGCGTTATAGACTTTTGCTTGGAGTTTATCTTGGTAAATTCCACTTTTTCCACGCGTTAAGTCTAGTATAAAAGCTTGATGATCTAAACTAAGCTCTAAGATATTATCATCAAGGCGTTTGAGATAATTTAGTCTTTGAAATTGTTTAAAATAATCTTTTATTTGTATTAAATCTGTATATTTCATAAATGTATTATAAAATATTTTGATGAATTTATGAGGTTTTTATGAATGAAAAAATTCCCTATCCTTGTGTGATTTTATGTGGCGGAAAGTCTTCACGTATGGGAGAAGATAAAAGCTTATTGCAAGTAGATGATAAAAACTTAACTCTTTATCAATATGAAAAAATGTCAAGAATTTTTAATCAAGTTTTTATTAGCACCAAAAAAGATAAATTTCATCAAAAAAACTTAGCTCTTATTTTAGATGAGGATTTAAACAACTATTCTCCACTCATTGCCTTAAATTCCATACTTAAACATTTTCAAAACACCTATGTATTTATCCTTAGTGTAGATACTCCAAACATAAGCAAAGAAAGTATTTATAAGCTTTTTCATCATCTAAAAGCGCAAAACATACTCTTAGCAAGCACAAAAAAACACAAGCATTATTTATGTGGATTTTATCATAGTAAAATTTTTGAAAAAACTTTGCAATTTTTACAAGAAAATAACCACAAACTAGCCCTTTTTTGTGATACAATGAAAGCAGAATTTATAGAATTTGAAAATGAAAATGAATTTATAAATTTAAATTATTTTAACGAATATAAAAAGTGGCTTTATGAAAAAAACAATTCTACCCATACTATGTGCTTTTAGTGCCTTAGCAAATGAGGATTTAATCAATCAAGCCTTAGAATATGAAAGGCAAGGTAAGTATAAAAAGGCTATGCAAATTTATAAAAGCTTAGCTTTAAAAGATACAGCAAAAACAAAAAATTTAGAACTTTCTCTTAATAATGAGCAAAATACAACAAAAGAACGTAAAATAGATGATTTTAACCCAAGAAGTGAAGCTTTGGCAAATTACCTTGGCACAGAAAAATCATACAATCCTTTTGGCATTAGCACGCATAATCTTAGTTATTTTATGCCTGTTTCTTATAGTTTTAGCAAAAGAGATTATAAAAGCACTGAAACTAAATTTCAAATTAGTCTTAAAAAAACTCTTTTTGAAAATCTTTTAGGTTTAAACGAAAGCTATAACATAGCTTATACACAAATTTCGTGGTGGCAACTTTATGAACATTCATCGCCTTTTAGAGAAACTAATTACTTGCCTGAATTTTTCATCAATTTTCCTATAAGTGGGCATGGGACTTTTGAAAATTTAAAAAATATACGCGTTGGCTTATTGCACGAATCAAACGGGCAAGATGATCCAGATTCAAGATCCTGGAATAGAATTTATCTAAGCAATGCGTGGTTTTTTGGAGACTTTGTGTTTATACCTAGAGTTTGGCTAAGAATTCCTGAAAAAAGCTCAGAAGATGATAATCCTGATATAGAAAAATATTTGGGCAACTTTGATATCAATCTTGCTTATACCCAAGATGATTATTTTATCAATATCTTATGGCGTAATAATTTAAATTTTGCTAATAACCGCGGTGCAGTAGAAATAAGCGGAGCTTATAAAATTTCTAACAATGGCTTGTATATTTACACTCAGTATTTTAATGGTTATGGTGAGAGTCTTATTGAGTATAATAAATCTTCAAGCAGACTCTCAAGTGGAATTTTGCTAATGTATTAAAGCAAGCAAAATGCTATAACACTACCTAAAATAAGCAAAGAGCCATTAAAACATAAAAAGGTTGGTACGCAAGTATCTTTGATGTGATCACCTTGCTTATCTGCATTAAGCCCTACACTCACTCCCAAAGTCGTTTCACTAGCAGGCGATCCTGCATCGCCTAAAGCTCCGGCAACACCGATGATAAAAATAATCGCAGCAGGCGAAAAACCAAGCTCTATACATATAGGACAAAACAAAGCAGCAATGATAGGAATAGTACCAAAAGAACTGCCTATGCCTATGGTGATTAAAAGACCTATAGCTAGCATGATAAAAATAGCTAAAAAGTGACTTTGCTCCATAAAAGGCACGCTTGTTTTTACAAGCTCAGCTATACCCCCACTTTGTTTTAAAACCTCTCCATACCCTGAAGCAACAAGCATTACAAAGGCTATATAACCCATAATCTTAAGCCCATCATCAAAGACTAGATTAACTTTGTTATACTCTACTCCACCCAAAATCACCATCAACACAAAACCCAAAAGCCCTGATAAAGGTAAATTGTGCGTTAAAATTTGCAAAATCAAAGTCAATCCAAGGCCAGCTAAAACACCCCATTCTTTTTTACTCATTTTTAAATTTTCAAAATCCATTTTGGCAATTTGCTCTTCTTGATATTCTCTTGGTTTAGCATAAAATACAAACACAGCCAAAAACAAACCAACTAACATACAAATAGCCGCAAAAGCCATAGTTTGAGAAACTTCTCCTAGGCTAATTTGCACTCCATTTGAATTTAAATTATCCACAAGCAAAGTTTGAAAAATAAGCCCAAATCCCAAAGGTACCACCATATAAGGAGTTGTAAGTCCAAAAGTTAATGCACAAGCTATGGCTCTACGGTCTATTTTTAATTTATTAAAAAGTTTTAACAAAGGTGGAATCAATAAAGGCACAAAAGCCACATGGATAGGGATTAAATTTTGTGAAAAACAAGCAATAAATGCCAAAGAAAGTATAAGTAAATATTTTTTATGTGAAATATAATGCGAAACTATTTTAATCAAATATGCCGTTAGATTAGTTTTTGATATAGCAGCAGCCACTGCTCCAAGTAAAATATAACTTAATGCTGTTTGTAAATTTCCTTGCATGCCATCAATTAAAACTTTCATAGAATCCATCATAGCTTGCGGAAGTTGAGTAAAAAACTCCATCAAAGTTAAATGCTCTACATTCATAAATTTAGACCAAACACCTACAAAAAGCCCAGAAAGCAAAACACTAAGTAAAACATTAAACCTAAAAAAACACAAAAGCGTCATTAATACAACGCCTATAAATACCGGATTAGTTAAAAGCATTACATTCCTTAAATTAAAATAATTGCACATTTTAAATAATTTTCTTTAAAATACCATTTAAGTTTAAAAAATTTAAGCAAAAATTGCAAAATAAAAGCATAAAATGATAGTTTTTACTTTAAAAAAGGATACAAATGAGAAGTGACGCGATCAAAAAAGGACACTTAAAAGCACCAAATCGTTCTTTACTTAGAGCATGTGGCTTAAATGATGAAGATTTTAACAAGCCTTTTATAGGTGTGGCAAATAGCTATATAGATATCATCCCGGGGCATTTTTTCTTAAATGAATATGCAAAAATCATTAAAGATGAAATTCGCAAAAATGGTTGCATTCCTTTTGAATTTAATACTATAGGTGTTGACGATGGTATAGCTATGGGGCATGATGGTATGCTTTATTCTTTGCCAAGTCGTGAAATCATCGCAAACTCTATTGAAACAGTGATGAATGCGCACCAACTTGATGCACTAATTTGTATCCCAAATTGTGACAAAATCACTCCAGGTATGCTCATGGGGGCTTTAAGAGTTAATGTGCCAACTATTTTTGTGAGTGGTGGGCCTATGAGAGCAGGAGTAAATAAACACGGAGAAAAAATCAGCCTAAGTTCTGTTTTTGAAGCAGTGGGAGCCTATGAAGCTAAAAAAATCAATGAAGAGGATTTAAAAGATATAGAATGCAAAGCTTGTCCTAGCGGTGGATCTTGCTCGGGTATGTTTACTGCAAATTCTATGAATACTTTATGCGAGGCTATGGGCATAGCACTTGAAGGAAATGGAACTATTTTAGCACTTAGCAAAGAAAGAAAAGAGCTTTTAAGAAAGGCTGCGCGTAGAATTTGTGAGATTGTCCTAGATGAGCGTTTTAAAATTCGTAATATCATTACTAAAAAGTCCATTAACAATGCTTTAGTTGTTGATATGGCTATGGGTGGAAGCTCAAATACTATCTTACATATGCTTGCCATTGCTTATGAAGCAGGTGTAAATTTGGATATAAAAGAACTCAATCACATCAGCGCTAATGTAGCTCATATAGCCAAAATTGCTCCATCTTTAAATACTGTTTATATGGAAGATATACACAAAGCAGGTGGGGTAAGTGCGGTAATGGCTGAAATAGCTAAAAAACCAGGCCATATTTTAGAACTTGACACTCTAGATATTAGTGGAAAAACTTTAAAAGAACGCATTGAAAATGCTAACATAAAAGATGAAAACATTATAAGAAAAATAGACAATGCCTATTCAAATGTAGGTGGGCTTGCTATACTTTTTGGGAATTTAGCCAAGCAAGGCTGTGTGATAAAAACCGCAGGTATCATGGGCGAGCGTAAATTCAAAGGTAAAGCAGTTTGTTTTAACTCTCAAGAAGAAGCCATTAAAGGCATTATAAAAGGTAAAGTTAAAGAAGGCGATGTGTGTGTGATACGCTATGAAGGGCCAAAAGGCGGACCTGGTATGCAAGAAATGCTTAGTCCGACTTCATTACTCACGGGTATGGGGCTTGGTGCTAAAGTTGCACTTATAACAGATGGTCGTTTTAGCGGAGCTACAAGAGGACTTAGTATAGGTCACATTTCTCCTGAGGCTGCCGAAGGTGGGCTTATAGCGCTTTTAGAAGATGGCGATGAGATAGAAATTGATGTGGATACTTACAGCATTAATGCAAATTTAAACCAAGATGAAATCACCAAACGCAAAGCAAACTTTAAAATGCCCCATAAACAAATAAATTCAAGATGGCTTAAAATGTATCAAAAGCTTGTAAGCAATGCTAGCAAAGGTGGAGTTTTAGACTTAGAATAATTTTCTTAATTTCTTTAAGAAATTAAGAAATATCTTTTTAAATGTGAAAACAAAAATATGAAAAATTATGTTAAAGTGGCCGGGAGAAAGGGATTCGAACCCCTGGAGGTGTGACCCTCAACGGTTTTCAAGACCGCCGCTTTCGACCACTCAGCCATCTCCCGTAAAAGAATAAAAATATCAAGTATTAACATCGCATTGGAGGCGACATCCGGATTCGAACCGGAGATCAAGGCTTTGCAGGCCCATGCCTTACCGCTTGGCTATGTCGCCTTGAGTTACCAAAAAGTGGTGCCCGAGGCCGGACTTGAACCGGCACGGAAGAAAAATTCCGAGGGATTTTAAGTCCCTTGTGTCTACCAATTCCACCACCCGGGCGGGTGATAATGGAGCGGGAAACGAGATTCGAACTCGCGACCCCAACCTTGGCAAGGTTGTGCTCTACCCCTGAGCTATTCCCGCATTAAAATTGAAATTATATCTATTAAAGCTTAAAGATATATAAAAAATAATTTAAAATAATTTAAAAAATTACAATAAACAAATAAACTTATTAAAATTAATAATATTTTTATAATCAATATGATATAAAACGAGGTTTAATTTAATCAATATTAAAATATTGCAAAGGAGGTATTTATGTTCAGCTTTAAAAGCTTATCAAGTAAAATAACATTTATTACTTGTTTACTAATTGCAGTAATCTTAATTGTAGTTAATGTTATAAATTATTATGAATCTAAAAAAACAATTAATGAATATTTGTATGAAATACAAATGAAAACGATGTCAGATGTTGCAAAAGTATACGAGTTGTATGGAAGCTCAAAAAGAACAGCAATAAATTCTCTTGGACATTCAATCTCTTCCAAACCAAATATGCATCAAGACGAAATTATAGATATTTTAGGCACTCTAAAACAATCATCAGATTTTGAACTTGTTTACATTGGATTTGAAGACACTGGTAAAACTTATAGATCTAACAAAGTTATTAATGATATCACAAGTGGATATGATACTAAAAATAGACCTTGGTATAAAGAAGCAAAAGCCGCTGGCGAATTAATCGTTACTGAGCCTTATGTCTCTGCTTCTAGTGGTCAAGTGACTGTAACATATGCTGCACCAATTTATTCAGATGGCAAATTTATAGGTGTTGCAGCGGGAGATTATGATCTTTCAAGATTCTCAACCGATGTTTTATCACTAGGACACTCTAATAGTTCTTATGTTGCAGTTTATGATAGAGAAGGTGTTATAACCTTCCATGAAGATAAAGAAAAAATGCTTACTAAAAACGATTTAAGTATCAACATAGCTAATGCCATCAAAGCAAATCCTGATTTAGTTGATCCAAATAAAGAAGAAACCTTATTTTATGCTAAAGATGGAGCAGGTAAAACTCAAGTTGCAACATGTACACAAAGTTTAAACCCTAAATATATAATCTGTTCTATCACAGAAGAATCCGTATATACTGACGCAGTAAACAGATTGTTATTTCAACAAATTATAATTGCTATTATAGCTATAATAA
>NZ_JANQCW010000016.1:0-41357 GCF_024723635.1 Campylobacter sp. W0066.1
ACCTTCTATGCAAGGAAACGGGGAACATTGATACTTATTATCCGTTAAAACCATCATTGTTAGAATCCATCGCTAAATTATCTCTAAGTTTTTGGAATGGTAATTTCAATAAACGATATATTGTCACAACATATACTAAAAATCCAAAAGAAAGTAATATATTATAATGCAACATAACACTATTTAAAAAATTTTTAACTACATTTTTTATACTTCATTTGGTATTTGCACTTTTTGAATTTGTATTTTGGTTAATACTTGTGTTTTGCTCCCACAGCCTATCAAGCATAGCATTAAAAAGCTTAGTAGTGTTAGTTTCATTGCTTTTGGATATATAGTTTTTAACATCATCAACCCTTGTTTTGATTTGATTTTTTTGAGCATTTGCATAAAAGAGTGCTTTTAGCTCTTGTTCGTGTCTTGTTTTCAACTCCTGAGTAATTTTTGTGAGTTCATTATTTACACCCAAAGCTAAATTTAAATCACTTTGACTTTTTTCTAATTTTGCGTTTGTGCTATCTAACTTAAGATATAAAAATACATTAAGTATAAGCATTAATGCTAAAGCAATATAAAGCTTTGTGTTTTTAAATAAAAGATTTATCATTTCTTATTTTAGAAGTTTAAGTAAGATTTGAGTATAATTTCAAAGGGTGGAACACCAAAGGTGGCCGCCTTTGGTGTTAATCAACACTCAGTTAGGTGGTGATTAAATTGAACCATAAAATTCTAGTAATAATTATACTACTTTGTATAATTATAGTCAAGGCTTATTAGCTTTGATTTCCCCTTTAAAAAGGGGAGCTAGAATACCGCCTTTGGCCTACTTAAACTTTTATCTCCTTTCTAAAATTCGTTTGTGATTTCTAATTTTATATTTGATAAATCTTGCTGATATAACAAGTCATATAATTTTTTACAAGCTTGTCTGCTTTGTCATATACTTTCATCGCTCTTAGTTAAACCTAGTAAAATACAACCTTTTGTATTTTAATAATTATATATTTATCATCTTTTACTCTCAAACATTGTTTTCTAAATAAACTTTCATTTCCAAACTATAAGTTTTGTAGCGTTTATAAACTAGACTTTATTTGTTTATAAAGCAATTGTTGTTAATATTTTGAAAAAATTTAGAGAAAAATCATGAAAGATCTTAAAAAATACATTGCAAATTCCAAACTAACACGCCTTGAAGTTTTATATGAAAAATTAGTAAAGTCTGAAAATGGCATAACCATAAAAGAACTAGCCCAAGAACTCAATGTAAGCGCTAAAACTATAAAAAGAGATATGCAAGGGGTTTTTGAGCCTATGGGGCTTATTAAAAATGGAAGAAAATGGCGTATTGATACAAGCAAAGACATTCAAGAGCAAGATGATGAAAAAATAATCCTTGAAGTGCTTGATACCATGGCAAAAAGTGCTGGAAACAGCTTTTATGCTAAGGCTCACCCTCTACTTTCTAAACTTTCTCAAAACATTTCTAATCCCATCCACACTAGTCTAGATGCAGAAAAACTAGAAGAAAAAGATTTAAGCAATTTTCAAATTCTCGAACAAGCCATCAATACCAAAACACAAATTGTCTTTAAATATGAAAATAAACTTTTCCAAGTAAAACCTTTAAAACTAGCTTTTTTTAGTGGCTTTTGGTATTTGCTTGCTTTTGATATGAAAAAACGTGATATTTTCAAAAAATTTTATTTAAAAAATATCCAAAACATCACCCTAACCCAAGAGCATTTTCAAACCGATGAGAGTTTAGAAGTAAAACTTCAAAGAGTAAATTCTATATGGTTTAGCCTTGATAAGCCTTTTACAGTAAGGCTTTTAGTAGAAGAACCTATACGAAAATACTTTGAAAGAAAGCCTCTAAATTCACAAATCATCACTGGTAAAGACAAAGATGGCTCCATAGAAATAGAGCTTGAGATAACTCATGAAATGGAAATTTTACCTTTGGTGTATTATTACATACCTTATGTAAAGGTTTTAGAACCTGATTTTATAGCAAATAAAGTCAAAGAAGTAGTTGGAGAATACCTTGATCAAATAAGCAAATGATTGCTTATTTGTCAGGATTTTAATACTTTCTTAGCTTTATTTAAAGCTTTTTCAATCGTGTCATTTTCTATAAAATTTTTTATCTCATTATAAATACAATCTTCTATAGTTTTAAATTTATCATCCTTAGTGGTTTTATCATAGTCAATCATATCATAAATAAATTCATAATCTATATCTTGATTTTTTTCATCTAAAATTATTTTTTTAAATATACTAGCTTTCAAGATATTTAAATTTTGATTTTTTATCTCTTGTATTATCTTTTGTATTGCTGATTTAAAATTTTTGATTTTTTCATCATATTCTTTGCGTTCTTCATCATTTTCATAATAATAAGTAATACAAAAATCAATACGCAAATTTTTATAATTTTTGCCACAAAAGTATAAATTAAATGTTGGTATTATAGTGCCGTCTATATCTTTTTCATGATAAATAGTAAAGAAATTTTTGGTTGAGTTGATTTTATCATGGTATTTTTCCACAAGAAAAATATTTTTTCCTATTTTTTTGTTTTTAAATTTCTTTTCGAGCTTATCCATGAATTCACTCATTAATTCTTCACAAATTTCATCCCATTTCTCTCTTACTATTTCTTTTGCTTTTTTATATTTATCGTAATCTATATCTTTAAAATCACTTTTATTTTTAGTATATCTATATAAATTTGTAGCATTTTTTAAATTTTCTTTACTCGATTTCAAAAATTCCATGACATAATCTTTAGCCACATAATCATCTATAGCTACATACCAAGTTAAAAGAGTTTTATACTGATTTAAAGTAAAAATCACATTTTGCATATCATTTTTAAATTTTTTATCAATTTCATTGTTTTTAACTTTATTCTCACACACACCTATACAAGCATTAATCCACTCTTTTATCCATTTATAATCTAATTTTAAATAACAACTCATTTTTTTATTAGAGCTATTATATATAAGATCATCATTTATTTTAAATCCATTTCTTGCGCCTAAGCTATATTTGCTAGGCTCGGTATCTTCATTTTTATGCAAATAAATAGTAAGTATATTTTCATGAAAATCATCTATATTTTTAACTTTTTCTTTTATGTGTTTTATGTAATCTTTGAGTTGGTCTGGTTGATCTTTTGCATAAAGTTTATTTTCTATGATGATATATCTTTTATCTTTTAAACTTATGAGTATATCGATTCTTCTATTATCTTTAGCACAAGCTTCTGTTTCTACGCTTTCTATGTCATGGGCTGTAAGATTTTTAAATTTCTTAGCTTTTGTGTATCTTCCAAGCTTTTTTAAAAACTCATTTGCAAAAAGCTCTTGATAATGATCACTATGCGGATCGATCAAATAAGCTATAAATTTAGAATGATAGTTTTCTTTATACTCAACTCCCAAAGCTTCGAAAATATTTATATCACTCATGCCTTTTTTGGTATTTTCTTCAAATTTATCGTTAACCCTTAATAATTCTTCAATAAAATTTTTCATTCACAATGCCTTTAAAATAATTTTCACAATTATACTACAAAAATATAGACTACCATTGTCTGCTTTTTTTAGCTATGATTTTTCAAATCATTCAAAAAGGATTAAAAATGCTTCAAACCATGAAACACATCCTAACTCACACCGATGAGACTTTACTTGCAAAGAAATTTGGCTATAACAATGTAGAAAAATTTACCAAAACAAAAACCTTGTTTTTAGAATGCGAAAGCATACAAGAATGGCTTTTAAAAGGACATTATGATATGGTAAATTCCTCTTTAGAATTTATACAAAAATTTGATTTTATCTTAGATAAAGAAATTTTAAATTCAATTTTAGAACAAAATGTTTTATTAAAAGATAAACACATAAAATTACAAGAAGCAAAAGCCATCATAAAAACAAATTTTAAACGTAAAAGCGAGCCTTTGCATACTTTGATGTTTTTATCTCACTTACGCGTGCTTAAATTTCCTATTAGCAATGATATGCTCTATCTTGATAAAACGCAAATCATGCAAAAACTCAAAGAACTAGCTATAAAGCATTATGAAAATTCACAAGGCAAATTAAAGCTTTGGGGAGATATCTTACAATATGACATTATTTATGATGATGAGTTGTTAGTTTTAAGCATGCTAAAGAGCGATGAATGATAGCTATTTCTACACTTTTATCATCAAAACATAAAAGAATTTATCAAAATCTTGTGCAAAATTTTGCTAAATTTAACATCGCTTTTAAAGAAATACCAAGTAATGATATATGGTTAAGAGATTTCATGCCTTTAGTGTATGAAAATACGGTAACAAGTTATATTTATGATCCTGATTATCTTAGAAATTATCCACATTTAAGAACCACTATAAAACCTCTAAAAAATCACTTAAATTTAATCCTTGATGGAGGTAATTTCATAAGAAAACATGATGTTGCCTTTATGTGTGAGAAAATTTTTAGCCAAAATCCAACACTTAGCAAGGAAAATATTATCCATACTTTAAAACAAAGTCTAAATTTAAAACACATAGTCTTTTTACCAAGACTAGCTTATGATAGATACGCACATAGCGATAGTATGGTAAGATTTATAAGCAAAGATCATGTGCTAATCAATGATTTTTCTTTAGAAAATGTGCAATTTTTTGAGAAATTACACACCGCTTTAAAAGATTTTAAGGTTACAAAAATGAGCTATTCTAAAGAATTTATGCAAAAATACAAATGGGGTGCGTATTTAAATTTTTTAGAGCTTGATAAGGTGATTTTTGTGCCAACTTATGATATAGATGAGGATGAGAGAGTTTTAAGCTTTTTACAAAATATCTATAAAGACAAGCAAATCATAGGTATATATCTAAAGCCTATTGTCAAAAAAGGTGGTGCTTTGCATTGCATTAGTGCTAATATTTTACAATGATTAAATTTATTTAAAGGATTAAAAATGGAAAGTCAAGAAAGAGTTGAATTTATCAATCAATTAAATGATGATATTAAAAAGAAATTTCTAAAGCTTTATTTAAAAGGTGTTTTTGGAAATAAAGAAATTACAAAAAAACTAATCAAGGCAAAATCATACAATCTTAACATTGAAGAAATAGTAAGAGAAGAGTTAGAGCCAAAATCAAATGATAAAAACTATGTGGAAAATTTAAAAAATCACTATGAAGTGGTAAGAAAGAAGTATAGAATCAACAAAAAATGGAAAGATGAAAATGAAAAATTTAGTGCAATCGATAAAATGGTTGAAGAAAAATTTGAAGATATGAAAAAATTTGCTATGTGGTATGAAGAAGCGTATTTAAAAATCGATGAAGAAAATCGAACATGCCACTACTGTGGTATCAAAAAAAATATTTTAAAAAATAATTTATTTGGAGATAACAAACCTATAAATTCCAAAAAGCGTGCCTTCAATGGTAAATTGCAAATTGAAAGGCTAGATCCAGATCAAGGCTACAGTGAAGAAAATTGTGTTCTAGCCTGCTGTATTTGCAATAATGCAAAAAGCGATATGATAAGTGCTAGTAATTTTGAAAATTATTTTAGTAATAGTGTTAAAAATTTCTATAAAGACTTATTAGAAAACAAAACAACAAATAATTCTCATAACTAGACAACTAAAGTCTAGTTATTTTGTTTATAATTGCATTATATATCTTAGTTTAAAGGTTTATAATGCAAACAAATACTTCTACTCTTACTCACATTGCGGATTTTGATTATTACTCACATAATGTAAAAGTCATCTCACTACACGCACAAATGCTCTCAAACAGCAAACAAATCAAAAAAGATTTTTACAGCGAATTTGAAGATACACTAGAAAAAGATGATAAAATCCCTAGTTTTATCTACAAGCAATACTCCAAATTTATCTATCCTAACTTTTTAAAGAAAAATCTAAGTTATCTTAAAAAATACTTAAATTTTACTCAAACAGAATGTGATGTATTTGCCTTTTTTTACTATGCAAACAAAGGTAGATTTGCTTTACACCAAGGTTATAGCACTGCTTTGGGCAAAAAGATCATAGAAAAAATTTTCAACTACACTTCAAAAGATATCAATAAAGCTTTAAGTGATGATTCTATGCTTTTTAAACTAGATGCCTTGTGCTATTATGATAGCGATGCCTTTGGTATAGATATAAATAATTTTGATAGCATTTTCACTCAAGATATTAGCAAAACTACACTTATGGGTGAGTTTTCGTATTTTTTACCTAAAACTAGACTAAATTTGAGTGATTTTGACTATATACAAGAAGAATTAAATACTATCATTACTTTTTTAAAAAAACGCCAAAAAGGAAATATTTTTATATATGGAAAAGCAGGCGTAGGCAAAAATGAACTTAGCGCACTCATAGCTAAAGAGCTTGATAAAGAAGCATTGTGTGTTAAAGATTGCGAAAATGATAAAAAATCAAATAGAATTTCAAATTTTTACGCACTTAAAAAGATACTCAATCCAAAAAAACAAATGGTAGTCTTTGATGAGTGTGAAGATAGCCTTTGCTATGATTCTTTAAAAGAAAAATTAAAAATCAATAAAATCTTAGATGAAGAAAATGGCATTTGTGTATTTTTATCAAATTCTAAAGACATGGATGAAGCGTATTTGAGGCGTTTTGATGTGATTTTAGAGCTTGAAAGTATGCCTAAAGAAAAGAAAATTCAAAATATAAAAAAGCTATTTAATAAAAAAAATATAAAAATAGATGAAGCCATTATAGAAAATATAGCTTCTCATCCTGAACTTTCTCAAGGGGTTATTTTAAAATGTGCAAATAATGCTAAGATCTTTAAAAGCAAAAGCCAAGAAGTATTTGTAAGATTGATCAACGAAAATCTAAAAGCAAGATCACTTCAGAGCATTTCAATGCCAAAAAAAGACAAAAAATACGATTTAAGCTTGATAGAATGTGATTTAAATTTACAAGAACTAATAAACAATATCGATAAAAATTCAAGTTTGAGAATTTTAAGCTATGGCATAGCAGGCAGTGGAAAAAGCGAGTTTGGCAAAGAACTAGCCAATGTTTTAAATAAAACTTTACATTCTTATAAACTTAGTGATATTTTAGATCCTTTTGTGGGCAATAATGAAAAAAATATCGCAAACATTTTCAAAAAAGCTTCTAATGATAATGCTATCTTACAGCTTGATGAAATCGATGCGTTAATTTATAGTAGAGATGAAGCAAATAAAAGCTGGGAAAAAAGCTTAGTCAATGAAATGCTTATGCAAATGGAAAATTTTGAAGGCATTTTCATAGCTTCAACAAATTACCTACAAAGCCTTGATAAAGCTAGTATAAGAAGATTTGATCTAAAGATAGAATTTCAAGCATTAAAGCAAGAAAAGCTTTTAAAGGCTTTTGAATTTTTTGCCAAAGAATTAAATTTAAGCTTTGATAAAAAGCAAATTACAAAAAGACTCTTAAGACTTCAAAACATTTGTTTGGGTGATTTTGCGCTAATTCTTAGACAAAATAAAATTTTTAAAATCAAAAACGCCGATGAGTTTTTAGAAAAATTAGAAAAAGAATCAAAACTCAAATCAGATGATGAAAAAATCAACATGGGATTTTTATGAAAAGAATTTACGCTTATATAAAAAATAATTTATTTGATATAATCCTTATATTAGTAGTAATAATAACAGGAATTTTATTTTAAGCAAATAAAAATTAAATTTTTAATATAATGAATAAATTTTTTAAAAGGAGTAAAAATGGCAAAAATTGAAGATATTTTTAATAACAAGGTTTTTTCTATACCAAATTATCAAAGAGATTACGCTTGGAAAGATAAAAATTTGGAAGATTTATGGGATGATCTATTAGAATCAGAACAAGCTATAAACGATCAAATGTCTCATTTTTTAGGAACAATAGTTGTTGCTCCAAACAAAAATGATAAAAATATTTATGATATTATAGATGGACAACAAAGAAGCACAACATTATTTATGTTAAGATATGCATTAAATTATAAAACCGCTAGACCAGAAAGAGATTTAAATAAATTTTTAGATAATAATGATAATTATAGATTGCAAGTTATTGATGATAATAAAGAATTTTTTGACAAAATTTTAGAGCAAGCTAGAAATGGAAAACTAAATAACAATCTTGAAAACGAAATAAAAACTAAAGGGCATAGGAATTTATTTGAAGTATATAAGGCTATTTATAGCAAAATAAATAATATAGAACCTGATAGAGCTAGAAAATTATTAGATATTCTAGATAAAATGTCTTTAATGTGGCTTGAAGAAGGAAATTCTGGTAAAGCTATAAGAATGTTTCAAACTGTTAATGATAGAGGAGTTTCATTGACAATTCTTGACAAATTAAAGGCTTTATTAATTTTATATTCTAATAAATATTGCTTAGGAGAACTAGATGACATAATAAATGAAAGATTTGGAAAAATTTTTAAAATTGCTTTAGAAATTGAAAAACATAAAGCTGTATATTCTTTTGGTGATGTACAATTTGTAAAAGAAATAGAATCTAGAATTTTTAATTATCATGCTCTAGGAATAAGTAAAATTGGACATTATAGAAATGGTGTTGAAGCACATTATGCTGAATTAAAATCATTCTTAAAAAATAAAGAGAAGAATGATGAATTTAAAATATGGTTAGATGAATATTCTTTAGATTTAGTTAATTTTTTTGAAAGTTTTTTAAATATTTTGAAACTTACAGAAATAAATACAGAAGCTTTTAAAACATTGTGTGTTTTAAGAATAAATCCTTTGTTCTACAATGCACTGATTAGATTAAAAATGAATAATATTCTTGATGATGAATGCCTTAAATTATTCTCTCAAGCACATATATGTTTATATTCTTTAGGAAATACAAATGACTCCACAGCGTTTAAATTAGCAGAAGTTGCAAATTCTAAACAAGATTTTAAAGAAAGAATTATTAAAGATTGCAAAACTTGTATTAAAAGAACAGGTTATAACAATATAGAAGATTTTATAGAAGATATATCATCAGATAATTATGAATGGGGAGCATATCATTATATGTTTTTGGAGCAGCAAAATATAGATATAGATTCGCTATGGCAACTAATTGAAGAAAAAATTTACTCTTTTACAAAAGAACATATAATACCAAAAAATACAATTGAGAATGGTAGTTTAGCAAATTATGGATTTAAGGATGAAGAAGATTTTGAAAAATACAAAAACTCTTTTGGTAATCTAGTTCCTTTAGAAAGAAAGTTAAATTCGGCAAATTTAGATAAAAGTTTAGCCGAAAAAAGAGAAAATTTCTTAAAATCTAAACTGTTATATAATGTTATTTTTGCAAATCAAGAAAATTATTTATTATTCAACAGAGATAGCATAATAAAAAGAAACAAAGAATTTAAAGAATGGAGTAAGATTTTTTTCAAAGATTTTTTATAATGTTTTAAGTGTTTTAATTTCATTAAAACACTTAAAACTAGACATTTTTCTTCCATAAATTTCTTATATAATTTTCATGAAAATTCAAAAAAAGGTAAGTAATGTTTTTTTCAAAATCAAGATACACAAGAGGTACACAATGCGCTAAGTCTTTATGGCTGAAAACTTACAAAAATGAAGTATTGAGTGTGCCAGATGAAAACGCTTTGGCTAAATTTAACACCGGTAACAAGGTAGGCGAGTTAGCTTGTGAGCTTTTTCCAAATGGAGTAAAGATAGAGTTTGAAGGTAGTTCTTTTGATGAAAAATGCGAACAAACTAGAAAACTATTAGAAAATAACCAAGAAGTGATTTACGAAGCTACTTTTTGCTACGATGGTATTTTGATCATGATAGATATTTTACAAAATACCAAAGACGGTTTGATCGTAAATGAAGTAAAAAGCTCTACATCTTTAAAAGATGTTTATATAGATGATTGTGCTTTGCAGTATTATGTTTTATCAAATTTAGGCTATAAAATCAAACAAGTTAACCTGATACATTTAAACAATGAATACTATAGAGGTGATTTTCTTGATATAAATCAACTTTTTAAGATCAATGATATCACAAAAGAAGTTTTATTAAATCAAAACCAAGTTAAAGAAAATTTAAAATACTTTGAAGAAATTTTAAGTAAAAAAGAAGAGCCAAATATAGACATAGGAACACATTGTTTTAATCCTTATGAGTGCGATGGATATGAGTATTGTTGGGTTAAGCAAAGAAATTTATGTGAAAAAGAAAATGTTTTTAATATACCAAAATTTAAAAAAAGTTTTGAATTTTATTATCAAAATACTTATAATTTTGAAGATTTAGATGATCTATCTATCTTTACCAAAAACCAACAAATTCAAATCAAAGCTTCACTTAATAAAGAAATCTATATAAACAAAGAAAACATCAAAAAATTTTTAGATACTCTAACCTATCCCATATATCATCTAGATTTTGAAACATTTATGCAAGCTATACCTGAATATAAAGGTATAAGACCTTATATGCAAATTCCTTTTCAATACTCTTTACATATAGACTATAAAGACAAGTTAGAGCATAAAGAATTTTTGAGCGAATGTGGGATCGATCCAAGATATGAGTTTGCAAAAAATTTGATCAATGATATACCAAAAGATGTTTGTGTGCTTTCTTATAATGCAAGTTTTGAAAAAGGTGTAATAAGGAATTTAGCACTTGCTTTTCCTGAATTTAGCGAACATTTGTTAAATATAGAAAAAAATATCAAAGATCTTATGATACCTTTTCAAAATAAAGATTTTTATCATTATAAAATGCAAGGGAGTTATTCTATAAAAAAAGTCTTACCAGCTCTGATCCCTGATATGGAGCAAGCTTATAAAAATTTAAATTTAATCCACAATGGAAGCGAAGCTATGCAAAGTTTTGAAGCTATGCAAAATATGAGCGAAAACGAAAGAAAAGCTTACCGCCAAGCCTTACTAGAATACTGCAAACTTGATACTTTAGCCATGGTAAAAATTTTAAAGCATTTAGAAGAACTTATGAAATAATAACTATATTAAAAGTTACTGCTTAGAGTTTTTATATCAATCTCTAAGCAAAACTTATCAAACTAGACAGCAGTAGTCTATAAAAATATATTATAATAAAACCATTATATCAATTAAAAAGGAAAATACCTGAAAACAACACTTTTAAAACTAGATAAGAATTTTACTGGTAAAAAAATAGCAGATTGTGGTGTTATAAAAAAAGATAAAATGTATTATGCAACAACTTTTAAAGAAGATTCAATTTTATTTGATATCGATGGAAATATACTAAAAAAATCGCTGGTAAGATTTATCACTTAAATGATGATTTATATGGATTTTGTAGCAAAAAAAACAAAATATGGCTTTATAGATAAAAAAGGAAATTTAGTTACAGAAACAGAGTATGATGATATTTGGAATTTTAGCGAAGGTTTAGCTATAGTTGTGCTTAATGAAGAATATGGCTTTATAGATAAACAAGGAAATTTGGTTATAGAAACAGAGTATGATGTTGTCTTGGATCTTATTAAGGGTGTTGGATATGATTACATAGGTTTTGAAGATGTAGATGAAAATTGTTGTTATAGTGAGATATTAAAATTTGATACGAATTTATTTTTACTTAAAAAAGGCGAAGAATTAAAACTAAAAAACCTAAATTAATTTAAAATGTTTGCGTGCTTGCTTATAATGCAAGCTTTGAAAAAGGTGTTATAAGAAATTTAGCACTTGCTTTTCCTAAATTTTGCGAGCATTTGTTAAATATAGAAAAAAATATCAAAGTTCTTATGATACCTTTTCAAAATAAAGATTTTTATCATTATAAAATGCAAGGGAGTTTTATAAAAAAGTTTTACTAGCTTTAATCCTGATATAAAGCAAGCTTATAAAAATTTAAATTTAATCCATAACAAAAGCGAAGCTATGCAAAGTTTTGAAGCTATGCAAAATATAAGTGAAAATGAAAAAAGCTCTCCGCCAAGCCTTACTAGAATGCTGTAAATTTAACCATGATAAAAATTTTAAAAGCTTAATCCATAGCTTAAAGCTATGGATTAAAATTCGATTTTTAAAACCTCATACACATTTGCCTCATTTGTATAAAAGACATCATAATAACATCCTGTGTATTTATTGTTTTTTAAAAACTGATTGATTATTTTTAGTTTTCTATCATCACTGAGCTTAAAACTTAAAATATGAATTTTAGCTTGCGGATTTAGCACTATCTCTTCATCTATGGTTTTTACTTCACAATGATAATTTTCACTTTCTTTTAAAGCTTCTATTATATTGTAATTGTTAAAAACTTCATGATGGATAAATTCTCTACATAAGTTTTTATGAAAATCATTCCATTTTTCTAGTAAAATATCACGTGTTTTCATTGTTTTTTACTCCGTTTAATTTTTCATTTAATTCTTTGATTTTTTCTTTATTTTTTTTAATAAAATCTCGTATTGTTTCTGCTGTAGATTTTTCATCAAAAACTATATAATTAGATAAAGTGTATCCGTTAAATTTAGGTATTTTCTCTTGAATTTTTTCTCTATCTCCTTGTGATATATCACCTATAAGTCTGATTCCAAAATTTTTCCAATTTTTAGAATTTGTGGTATCAAACCAAGCAAAAGCAAAATACACATCATTATTACTTACACTCTTTGGTTTGAGTATAAATTGAATATAGCTTGAGCCATTATCAATGCTAAAATCATTATCAAAAACTTTGCAAGTTTCTTCTAAAAACTTATTGATAATATAATCTCTTTCATACATTGATATTTTTGGCAATAATTTTGATTCTCTACTAATTAAATCTCGAAATAATAATTCAAATAATTTAGAGTCAAAATCTTTTAAAAAGCTTATTATATCACTACCATTGCCTATGACATTATTTATAGCATCTTTGTAAAATTCTATAGCTTGACTTAAACTGCATAAATTTTTAACCTTTTCTTGGGAACTTTTTAGCCAAGGTAAAATTTCATTCTTATAGGAAATTTGTCTATATGGCACTTCATAATTGCCTTTTTTTAAGAATAATTCATCATTATCTATTTTCCATTCATCTAAACTATTCTCACTAGGTTTTCTATCATCTAAAGTAAGATAAATCACGGCAATATTTTCATAAGAAACATTTTCTTCTTTATTTAATATCTCTATATACCTAGCAATTTGTTGATGTTGATCTTTCGCCCAAATTTTATTTTCTAGTATAATGTGTTTGGTGCAATTATGTATATAAATATCTATATTTTTATATTCTTTTAAGACTTCTACATAACCACTTTCTCTAAACCATTCTTTTAATCCTATCTCATTTAAAAATAAATCTAAAAATAATCTTCCTTGTTTATGATTTTCACTAGGATCAAGTAAAGATTTTAAAATTCCACTATGCAAATTCACCTCATCATGAGCGGGCAAAACCTTTAATAAAGGATTGTAGTCATTTTTACCCAATCTTTCTCTTTCTTGCATACGCTCTTTTTTAAAAGAAGCAAATTTATCAAGAAAATCTTTTAAATCTTCCATATTTATTTTCTTTCCATATATAAACTAATAATTTTTATTTTAGCGTAATTTTCATCACCGCAAAACCAAAATTTCATGCGTTCTCCAACTCTATTTTTCTCCAAAGTTTTTAAAATTTTAATAGCGTGTTTTGCTAAATCATTTTTAGGTAAAAATATCACAGCAAAATAACACATCAAATCATACTCTCTATCAACTATTTTCTCATCATAGCAAAAAAAATCCTCCTTTATTTAAAATTTCACTTGCATACAATAAATCATCATCATCTAGTCTAAACACACCACTATCTCCATAAATAGACATGTATTTATCATAAATTCTTATCATTTCATTAAGATTATTTCCTCGCATATTTTTCCTTTACTCTTTCAACTCTAGCAACCTTAAAATTCTCCAGCCTATATCCTTGCTTATACATGCAATTTGTCCTTGAGAAAAAGGATTAAGGGTTATTTTTCCGTTGTATTCTAAGTAAAATTTATGTCCATTTTTACTAAGCTCATAAATTCCATTACCCAAATCATTTACATTTTCAAACTGCAAATCAAGCACAAATTCTCCATTTGTATTAATAAAACCCCATTGATTATCTATACAAACTTGTGCTAAACCTTCTTTAAAATCAAACGCCTCATCAAAATGCTCTTTTATAACAATATTTGCATTTTTATCCACATAAATAAAACCATCACTTGTTAAAACTAATGCCAAACCACAGCTAAAACAAGACATATACTCATACTCATGCTCACAAAGTATCTCATCATTTTGATTGATCAAAAAATATCTATTGTCTTTTTTTACACTTGCTATACCTTCGCTAAAGCTATTTGCCTCATCGTATTTTGCTTCTATGATGGTTTTTCCTTTTGTATTGATAAAACCCCATTTTCCTCTCGCACAAAAGGCTGCTAAATTCTCACTAAAAAACCTAAGCTCATCATACATCACATCGATGATGATTTTGGCATTTTTATCTATAAAGCCGTATTTATTAGCTATCTTTACGCAAGCTAATCCACCAACAAATTCTCCAACTTCATCAAATTTAGCTTCACAAATTAACATCCCATTTTGATCCATGAAACCAAATTTAGAATTTTCTAAAAACAAAACAAGCTCATCATCAATAATCTTCATAAAATCAAAACTATTCTTACTAAGCTCATTTTTGTTTTTATCTACCAAAGTATATTTAGTCCCTACTCTCACTTTGATCATATCTTTGGCTATAAATTTCACATCCTTATACATAGGTTTAAAAATGCAATTTAAATTTACATCAAACAAACCATACAAAAACCCATCAAGCACTAACAAATACTCATCATTTATCAAGCTAATATCATCAAATTTAGCCTCTAAAACAAGCTTTGCAAATTCATTCAAAACTCCGCATTTAACCTTGCCATTGATCTTTTGCTTGCATAAAAATAATTTTTCATTTAGTCTTTTTATACTTAAAAACTCAAAATCACTTAAAAAATTTCCATTCTGATCGATCAATGCAAACACATCGCCTTTTTTGATCTTAAAAAGCTTATTACTAAGTCTTATAATGCCATCATATTCAGTCTTTAAAATGATATTTGCTTGAGTATCTATGATGATATTTTCATTTCCTTGTCGCAAAAGCGCATAATCATTTACAAAACTACAAACATCATCATATACAAGATCCACCACCACTTTAGCTTTAGTATCTATAAAACCCCATTTGTCATTTATCATAACACCTGCTAAATTTTGACTAAAATTTAAAACCTCATCATATAAAAAATCACAAATTAATTCTCCACTGCTATTTATAAAGCTATACTTACCAGCTTTTTTTACCGCTGCAAAGCCATTTTGAAAATCTCTTACATGATCAAATTCATCATCGATAATAATCCTAACTTCTTTCATCACTTTCCTTTGTAAAATGAAATTGTATTAGAATTTTATAGACTAAGATTGTCTATATTTTATGCTAGAATATCATTTTAAAAATATGGAGGAAAACATGAAAAAGAAAAAAATACCAAGTCAAGTTCCATTTAGTTTTGAATATTCTCCCTTTGAAAGCAAAGAAGAGTATCTAGAATTTATCAAAAACATGCCTAAAATAGCTACTTTAGATAAGGCTTTGATAAAAAAAATCAAGAGAGAAAAATTTAGCAAATAAAGCCATTTCTTACATACAAAGAAAAACTAATCTAAGCTACAACAATGCTAAAATTTTAAAAGATATCTTATCAAAAGAGTATTTTCGTAAGATAAGAAGCAAAAACAAAGTCCTTGCTAAATTTATGAAAAGATAAAGCCTAAGGCTTTATCTTAACTGCTTTTAAAAGATTTTTTTAATACTTCTAGCATTTGATTTTTATGCTCTTGTGCTTTACCAAAAGTCCAAGTAATTTTATTTTCATTATTTTTTTCAGTTTCATTTTCATTATTTTCAGCTAGTGTATATATAAGCCATAGTTTTAAAGATATAACTGCTTTTTTATTATCCATATATCTTTTTTGAAAATCTCTATACTTACTTGGCACATCTTGGTTATTCAAAGATGAGTTAAAGCTAGAGCTAATAAGAGCTAAATTTCCAAAATTATCTATTTTTTCATTAGTCCAATCATTCTCATTTGCTTTGCTTTGTGCTTGCACATGTTCTATGGAATTTAAATTTCTAAAATAGAAATTATCAAATTTTTTCTTATCCATTTCTTTACCACATATTTTAACTTTATCGCCATTAACTTCAGCATTTTTCCACAAATAATACTCCAAACGATAAAACCAATAATGCAAAGTTGCTGTTCCTCGATCTAAGTTTGGAATATCTTCTTCAGTGAAAAATGTATCTTTTACACTCATTTGTTCATTTTTAATTTCTAGTTCTCTAAGAACATTATTGGAAATTACAAGCAAATCATTTTTATCTTCTTTTATGCTTTTAGCTAAAGCTGTATCTAAATTTTCAAGAAATTTAATCAATTTTTTTTCTTCATATACTTCTAATTTATTTAAAAAGCATTGAAAATTTGTAGCAATATTACAATCACCTATTTTTATTTGAAATTCTTCTTGTTTATTACTATCTTTTACTTCATTACATGAAATTTCTAATTCAATTTTATTATCCAAAAATTTCAAAAACGGAGTAAGCCAGTGATGATGATTATTAGACATACCACTTCTTGCTACGCGTAGATAGTTTTGCACCATAGCAAGTTCAGGCATAACATTAGAATCTTCGCTGATTGTGTATGTACTATATTTTTTAGTTAATCTTCTAATCTTATAAGAATTTTCCTCATCATCTTGACTTTTAATAACAAAATAATCAAATAAAATTCTATATTTTAAAAGATTTTCTATGAATTTTTTAGTGTTTTCTTTTTTTCTATTGTTATAATCTCTAAAAGCTTATTTTTATCTATAGTAACATCACTAGCTTTTTTCAAATAAGTAAGCTTATAAACATGCAATAAAAAAGTAGGAAAATCTACTATGGATTTAAATTTAAATTCATCTTCATCATCATCTTTTTTTGTAATTTTTTGTTGGTTATTTCCTATAATACACTCAATAGTATTTTCATCTCCACTACTTTCATTTAGCTTAGAAATCACTCTATCGCTAGCTTTTTGAAAGATATAATTATCCATTTGTGAGCAAATATCCCATATATGAGCATAAAGAGTTTTTTCATCTTTATTAGTAAATTTTAGAAAGCAATCTTGCTTTTAAAATTTCATGTTTTTCTAGTTGTTTGCCGCGCTTATTCATACGGATAAAAAAGCGGTTTAAGTCAGTATTTTCGGCTAATTCTACAAAAACAAATTTTACTTTTTCATAAATAAAATTGGAAAAATTGGAAAATTCTTTGATATTTTCTTTGATATTTTCTTTGATATTTTCTTCAAACCAATTTACTATAATTTCTAAAGCTTGTGGTATGTTTTGGCATATATCCTGTGGAAATTTTTTAATTTCTTGTAAAAAAATATCATTTTTTCTCACATTATTTTGATTATCTTTACAAAATTTAGCAAATTCTTTTAGAACTTCTTCTTCTTTTTCTCTTATAGGCATAGAAATTCTAAGTTTATTATCGTTTATAATAAAATTTTGCCAATTATCGCAATTTTTATAAGAAAGATAAAATCCTATAAAAACAAAGTTGTTAAGCGTTGTTGGCCATCTTCTATGAGTAAGTGTTTAATATCATCATCTTTCTGATCTTTTTTAACAGATTTTTTACTTACCACCACATTACCGATAAAGTATTCTTTATCCTCATTTTCATCAAATTTAGTTTTTATATCATTAAGTAAGGTTTGTATTTGCTCTTTATTCCACTCATATAGTCTTTGATAAGGTGGAATTTCAAAAAAAATATCTTTTACTTCGCTAATATTTTTAATATTTGCTTTATTACTCATTGTTTATACCTTTATTTTTATTTTTTACATAATGTGATGGGATGTTTTTATATGGAGCATCTTTACCTTGATAGTATTTTTCAACAATTTTTACATAATCACTTCTTCCACCATCTAATTCTTGTGATGATTTTCTTTCTTCTTCATTTTTTATAGCTATAAAATCAAGTAAATTTTGTTCTAATTCCTCTTCAAAAGATACAAAATACACTTTTTCTAAAAATTCCAAAGCATAATTATTTTGAGTAGCTCTAGAAATACTTAAGCCATAAACTCTTAAGCTAAAAGCAGCTCTTGCAAGTAAGGCTAAGAAATAATCACTATTTCCATTTGGAAATTTAGAAAAATAAATCATCACAGCAATGGCATAAATGTATTTGTTATAAATAAATCCTGTGTAATATATTTTATCTAGCTCTTGGTATAAAGCATAATTTGATAATTTATCAAAACACTCATTGTATTTAAACAAATACTCAAAAAAATCTACCCCATTAGCAAAACTACTTAAAATTCCTAAATCTTCCTTACTATAAAGGAATTTATCACTAGAAAATTCTTTACAAAACTCTTCATATATTTGTTCTGTTTTAATTTTATCTACTCTAATGTTTTTATGTTTTAACCATGCTCTAGCAGGTGCTAAAAGCTCATCAAATAAAATAGTGATTTTCCTTTCATCTTTTGCAATATTTTCAAATTTCCTTGCATAATAATCTAGCATACTACCTTGATTTTTCTCTAAAGAATGCAAATGAAAAGCCTTTATAAGATCGTATGATTTTAAGCCTTTTCCTTTTGAATTTGCACTATCAAAAAACAAAAATGCATCATCTTCACTTGGAGCTAAAACGCAGATAAATTCTATATTCTCTAAAAGAAAATTTAAAAACTCGCATTTTTTATCACTATAACTTTCAAAATAAGCTTTTATATACTCGTAATTTTCTTTGATATGGTATTTTGACTCATTATGAGAGTATTTAACATTATTTAAAAAATCACCTATTTTATTACATTCTTGTTCATTTGACTTTTTTTCGCATAAAACTCTTAAAATCAAAGCCAAAGTAGTAAGGCGTTGTTGGCCATCTACTATATTAAACTTTTTTTCTGTATTTTCTGTATGCAATATCAAACTTCCTAAAAGATATTTTTGGTTTTTGATATCTTGTTTATTTTGATTTTTATCTATTTGTTCGCTTATATCTTTTAAAAGAGTTTTAACATGCTTTTTCTCCCAAGCATAAGGGCGTTAATAATAAGGTATGTTTAAAGAAAAACCTTCTTTTAAAAATATATCTGTTTTTTGGGTATTTTTATTATCCACTTCACCCTGCACCAACTCTTTCAAACTCACAACGCAAGATTTTACTTCGTTTTCTTTTTCACTCATTTATAGCCTTTCTAAATTTTAAGCTTATTATATCAAGCTATCTATCATTTCCAAAGCTTCCAAAGCTTTCATCTTAAGCCCTATGCCATTTCTAAAAAACTTTGGAAAATCACACTCATTTGGATTGATCCTTAAAAGTGTTCTAGCTTTGCTTTTTTTACAAAAATCCTCGCCAAACATACGCATACTAGGTACAGCTTTACCAGCTCCAAGCTCTATAAGCAAGATGTTTTTATCCTCTAAGGGTTTAAGCCAGTTTTTATAACTTTGCTTTTGTAAAAAATAACGGCTATCATTAAAACTACCATCATTAAACATCAAGATATTTGGCCTTGCCAAGCCTTGACATCTAGGATATTTTGGCAAAGATAAAGCTTTGAAATTTTCCATATCTATATCTAATTCCTCTTGCATTTGCCAGATCAAATCACCACATGCATAATTAAAACATTGTAAATAATTTATATTTCATGAAATTCATAAATTTTATTCTCATCAAAGCCAGCCTTTTTAAAATGCCCATCTACATTAGTCGTAACGACATAATAATCTTGTTTGCTTTTTGCAAGTTTTAAAAGTATCTCATAACCTTTATGTGGCATAGTATCTTTGTATAATTTAAATCTATGTCCATAAAAAGCCCAAGCAAGCTGTGCATTTGTATAAAAATTTGTAGGATTAGCCATGCGTTCAAAGTCTATGCCTAGTTTTTGCAAATGCGGATAAGCTCTCCAAAAACCTTCTTTTCCTCTAAAATCAGGCAAACCACTATCTACTCCCATGCCAGCTCCAGCTGTGATGATGATTACCTCTGCTTTGTCTAAAGCTTCTTTTATATAAGTTTGTATTTGCATTTTTTACCTTTAAAAATTTTCATAATCAAATTTCCTAGCTTCATGTAGCTCTTTAGCTACCTCAAGGCTCATTTCCCAAAAAACTGCATTCATAGATTTTGGCATGCAATTTTCATCTTCGTATTTTTTGCTTATAGCCTTATAAACCTCATCATTTTCCTCACAATCAACAGCAAGACTACCCAGATAAGGATACAACAAATACCCCACCGGAGCCGTATCAAATACCATAGTTAGTTTTGTTTTTGGAAAATTTTCTTTCATAAAAGCTAAAAATTCATCTCTAGCTTTATAATCTGTCTTGTCTTTGTCAAACAAATCACTATGTTTTGTTTTATTGACATGAAAATCATTATTTGGAGTGTTAAAGCACATCCAAAAAGATTTTTTACCTTTTTGGATGGTATAATCTTGAATAGTTTCAACCGCTAAAGCCATTTTTCATCCTTTTTATATTGTATTGATATAATTATACTATATAAAATGGACTTTTACTGTCTATATTTTAACCTTTACATTTTTGAGCTATCACGTCCATAGCTTCTTGCGAGAGAACAAAATTTGTATGATAAAGCAAGCAACTACCCATATCAAGTACTTTTAACACAAGCTTTTTGTTATTAGTATCTTTTGGATTATGCCTTGTATTAGCTAGATCATAAATTTCATACACCATATCTTTGCTAAGCTTATTAATGTCAAGTTCTATGATATTTTCTTCAAATTTCATAGGCTCTTGGGTAAATTCTTCTTTGTTTTCTTTTTTTGCAAAGCTTTTTTTCTTACTAAAAGATTTTAGCTCATTTTCCTTTGCTTCTTCTAGGGTGTAAATTTCATTTAGACTAAAGCTTAAGTCATTGTCATTGTTTTTATATCTTAGTAAAAAGGCAAAGGCTTCATCCTTGCTTTCTTTAAAAAGTGCCTCAACTTTTTCTACTTGGGCTTCAAAGATAATCATATCAAAAGTAGAATAAAAGTCTAAAACCACAGCCTTAGCATATCTTTTACCACTTTTACTCATCATCGATTTAAAATCTTCGATCTTTCCTACAACCAAAAGCTCGCCTTCGCCTTTGAGTGTTTCAAAATCCATACTTTTAAAATACTCTATACCTTCTATTTGACTTGCAAATTTATCTAAAGGATGGCCTGATACATAAATTCCTAAGATTTCTTTTTCATAGCCTAGTTTTTCCATTAGTTCAAATTCGATTTTACTATCATGAAGCCCTACTTTGATATCTGCGGCTATTTCCTCTTCTCCAAAAAGTGAAGCAGTAGAGTTTCTTTTAACTTCAGCAATTTTCCTACTTGTTTCTGAAATAAGCTCAAGATTATCCACCAAGCATTTTCTAGTATAGCCAAACTCATCAAAAGCACCTGATTTAGCTAAATTTTCTATGGTTTTTTTATTAATCTTAGTAGGATCAATCGAGCTTATAAAATCATCAAAATCACTAAAGCCCTCTTCCTTACGAATTGTCATGATATTTTCTATCGCAGGAATTCCCACACTCTTAATCGCTCCAAGCCCATAAATAATAGCTTCAGAACCATCTTCAAGCTTAGTTGCACTAAATTCTCTTTGGGCTTTGTTAATGCTTGGTGGCAAAAGCTTGATGTTCATTCTTTTCATCTCTTCAATGTATTTTGCGACCTTGTCTACATTACTTTCTTCACTTGTTAAAAGTGCAGCCATAAACTCACTTGGATAATAAGTCTTTAAATACGCTGTTTGAAAGGTTATAAGTGCGTAAGCAGCTGAGTGAGATTTGTTAAAACCATATTCAGCAAATTTCAAAATAAGCTCAAATAAATCATCAGCCTTTTTCTCATCATAGCCTTGTTTTTTAGCTCCTTCTAAATACTCTGCTTTAAGATTATCCAAAATTTCTCTTTTTTTCTTACCCATAGCACGGCGTACATTATCAGCCCCGCCCAAAGAAAAACCACCGATTTTTTGCACTATTTGCATAACCTGCTCTTGATAAACTATAACTCCATAAGTATTTTCAAGTATAGGTTTTAAATCTTCAAATGCATAAGTTGCAGCCTTTCTACCATGCTTGATGTCGATAAAATCATCCACCATCCCACTATCAAGCGGGCCTGGTCTATATAAAGCTAAAACCGCGATTAAATCTTCAAATCTTTCAGGCTTTAACCTAGCATTCAAACTTTGCATACCACCTGATTCTATTTGGAAAATGCCCAAGGTATTTCCACTTTGTATGGTTTTATAAACCTTAGGATCATTCATATCAATCTTTTCCCAAATTACATCTTTACCATAACGCTTTTTCACTAGCTTAATCGCATTATCAATTACCGTAAGAGTTTTTAAACCCAAGAAGTCAAATTTGATTAAATCTACATCTTCAAGATATTCTTTAGAATACTGCGTAACTAAATGACGCTCATCATTTTTGCTTTGTCTAAAAAGCGGAGCTTTATTCCACAAAGCTTCATTAGATATCACAACTCCGGCTGCATGCATACCTGCGTTTCTATTTAAACCCTCTAGTGCTTTAGCAAAGTCCCAAACCTGACGTCCTTTTGGATGAGAATTTACAAATTCAGCTATTTTTGGTTCTTGCTCATAGGCTTTTTCTAAAGTGATTTTTAGCTCTTCAGGAACTAATTTTGCCAAAGCATCTGCATCAGGTATGCTCATATCACAAACCCTAGCTACATCACGGATTACTCCCTTTGCTAAAAGCTTACCAAAGGTAATGACTTGTGCAACCTTTTCAGCTCCGTATTTATCAATAACATAATCAATCACTTCCCCTCTTCTATCTTGACAAAAATCCACGTCAATATCGGGCATTGATACACGCTCAGGGTTTAAAAATCTCTCAAAAAGAAGATTATAAGGTATAGGATCTAAATCTGTAATTTTCAAACAATACGAAACTAAACTCCCCGCAGCACTCCCACGCCCTGGGCCAACTGGTATATCTTTTTCCTTAGCTGCGGCGATAAAATCATGAACGATTAACATATAACCTGAAAATTTCATATTTTTAATAATACTAATTTCTAAATCAAGTCTATCTTTATACTCTTGGTGTTTACTTTCATCGATAAATTGAAGTCTTTCTTCTAAGCCCTTTTTACAAAGATACTCAAAAACTATATCATCATTATCAAAGCTAAATTCTTGATCTTCTTGACTTAAACTTAAGCCGTATTTTTTTGCATATTCACGGGTAAATTTAAAATTTGGTGGCGTTGGATCGCCTAGTTTTAATTCTAGATTGCATTTATTAGCTATTTCTTGAGTATTTTCAATAGCCTCAGGAATATCAGCAAAAAGCTCACTCATTTGCTCTGGTGTTTTCACATAAAACTCATGCACTTCATGTCTTAAACGCCCTGGATCATCAAGCTTAACCCCCATAGCTATGCACATAAATACTTCATGTGCAGTTGCTCTTTCTTTAAAAGTATAATGTGTATCATTCGTTGCGATGATTTTTATATCAAGCTCTTTAGCAAGTTTAATGATAGAATCATCGATAAATTTTTGATCATCAATACCATGACGCATAATCTCAAGATAAAAATCATCTCCAAAAACCTTTTTATACCAAAGCGCAGCTTCTTTTGCACCTTCATAACCTTTTGCGCCAAATTTTAAATTTCTTTCATTTTTGGTATTTAAATGCCAATTAACCTCACCTTGCAAACATGCAGAAGAACAAATCAAACCCTCACTATGATCTTCTAAAAGTTTTTTATTAATCCTTGGGTAATAATACAAACCATGTATATAGCTTTGCGAGCTTAAATACATCAAATTTTTATAGCCAATTTCATTTTTAGCAAATAAACAAATATGAAAGCGTTGTCTTGAGCTTTTATCGCTTAAATCATCATGATTATGCAAATACGCTTCAAGCCCTATGATAGGTTTAATCCCTTCAGCCCTCATCGTTTTATAAAAATCAATAGCCCCAAACATATTTCCATGATCAGTCATAGCAACACTTGTTGCACCTTGCGCTTTTAAAGTTTTAGCAAGCTCTTTGAGTTTATTTGCTCCATCAAGTAAAGAGTATTCTGTATGTAAATGTAAATGTGTAAATTGGCTCATATTTTCCCTTGTATTTTTTTATTATTATAAAAAAAAACCTTAAATTTAAAACTTACAAGCATAAAAAATGTATAATAGCTTACTTTCAAAAAAAGGAGTAAAAAATGGAAGTAAAAATTTATTATTGTAATCTTTGAAATTACAAACCACAAGCTGCAAGGGTTGCAGAAGAAATACAAAACGAATTCAAAGATGCGCAAATTTCTACCATAGAAAAAGGTGGTGGGCATTTTATAGTAGAAGTAGATGGTAAAATCATTTACTCAAAAAAAGACTTGTTTAACTGCGAAGTAGATAGATTTCCTCATGAGGGTGAAATCACCAAGCTTATGAAACAAATGTAAGCTAAACCCTCATTAGCGAGGGTTTATTTTGTCAAAGGAATAAGCATACCTTCATAAAGTTTTTGATAAATTTCTTCTGAGCATAAATGCTTAGCAAGCTCTAAACCAAATAAAATAGCCGTAGCAGGACCAGCTGCTGTGATGACATTTTCATTTACCACAACTGCTTTATTTATTCTAGTTCCTTCAATACCCACTTCACAACCAGGATAGCAAGAAAACTCTCCATTAATCACCCCTGCTTTTGCCAATACCATAGGTGAAGCACAAATAGCCGCTACGATTTTTTTCTTAGCATGTAAATCTTGTATGATTTTTATGATAGCTTGATTGTTTTTTAAATTCATCATACCTTCAAATCCACCTGCCAAAGCAATTGCGTCTAAATTTTCTTGATCAACACTAGCTAAACTCACATCAGCCCTTATACAAATTCCATTAGCTCCTTGTACTAAAAGCTCATCATCTAGCGAAGCAATAATTACTTCTAAATTTCCACTAGCTTCTCCTGCTCTTTTTAAAACATCAGCTATACCTATAAATTCAGCTTCTTCAAAACCTTTTGCCAAAGGCACTAAAACTTTTTTCATTTTTTCTCCTTTTAGTCAATAAATCTTTTATTTAATTCATGAAAATACTCTATGCGTCTATCGCGTAAAAATGGCCACCATCTACGCACATTTTCACATCTTTGCATGTCAATTTCAACGATTTTACAAAGCTCTTGTTTATCATCGGCCCTAAAAAGCTCTTCGCCTTGAGCCCCAAAGACAAAAGAATTCCCCCAAAATCTTATGCCATCTTCCACACCGCTTTCATCTTTTTCAAAACCCACTCTATTAATAGCTACCACAGGCAAGCCATTAGCTATAGCATGGCCTCTTTGTACACCTATCCAAGCTTCAAGTTGTCTTTGTTTTTCTTCTTTTTCATCCTTATCAAACCAACCTATAGCAGTAGGATAAATCAAAATTTGAGCCCCTTTTAAAGCCATTAACCTAGCAGCTTCAGGATACCATTGATCCCAACATATTAAAACTCCAAGTTTTCCAACGCTTGTTTGTATAGGTTCAAATCCCAAATCACCTGGAGTAAAATAAAATTTTTCATAAAAACAAGGATCATCAGGAATATGCATTTTGCGGTATTTACCTGCTATGGAACCATCTTTTTCAAATACCACGCTAGTATTATGATAAAGCCCTGCGCTTCTTTTTTCAAATAAAGAAGTTACCAAAACAACATTATTTTCCCTAGCTACATTAGACCAAAATTTAACATCTTCTTCATAGTCATTTGCCAAATCAAAAAAGTCTGTATTTTCACTTTGACAAAAATACTGCGTTTGATGAAGCTCTTGCAAGCATACAAGTTCAGCCTTTTCCTTTGCTGCTTGTTTGATAAGTTTGCATGTTTTTTCTATAGTTTTTTCTTTATTTTGTTTAAATTCTTGCTGTATGAGCGCTAATTTCATTTTTACTCCTTTCTTCTTCTGAATCATCATAAGGGTCTAAGTGTATATGGATATTCCAAAAATCATCTTTAAAATACTCCCTTATATTATCTTCAATCTCATCACCGATTTTATGAGCTTTTAAAAGTGATATTGTAGGTTCAAAAACTAAATGCACACTAACATAAAGTATATCAGGGCTTTTTCTGGTTTTTAAATGATGAAAGCTTTTGACCTCTTTATTTGTACTTATAATTTGCTTAATCACTTCAACTTGCTCTTTATCAATTGCCACATCTAATAAAATTTTAGAACTTTCTTTTATAATTTTAAAAGCTGAAAAAATCGTATATAAACTTATAGCTATGCCAAATAAACCATCAATAAAATGATAATTTGTAAAAGCTATAATCACAAGTGCTAAAAGCGTTAGGGCATTAGTTAAAAAGTCTATTTTATAGTGTAAGCTATCAGCTTTTATAATCAAGCTTTTTGTTTTTTTGGCAACATAATTTAAAAAAACTACCAAACACAAAGTCACAGCCATAGCAAAAGCCATGACATAAATTCCAAGATCAAGTTTTTCTACACTTTCTTGATTATGAATTTTTAAAACACTCTCATAAAAAATATAAACCCCAATCCCGCTAATCACAAGACCTTCAAAAAGCCCCATTAAGGCTTCAATTTTACTAAGGCCAAAATTATATTCTTTACTAGAGCCTTGAGAGCTTTTTTTCAAAGCTAAAAAATTTAAACCCGAAATCACACAATCAAGTAAAGAATCAATCGCACTAGAAAGCACCGCAACAGAACCTGAAGCTAAACCTACTATAAATTTAACAATAGCTAAAAAAACAGCACATACACTTGCGATGATGGTTGCGCTTTTTTGCAAATTCATCTTTGACCTTCATAGCGGTTTTGACAAGAACAATGCAAAGAACCATTTTGTCTTAAAAACACTCTTGCATCAACCCCTACTACTTTTCTATCTTTACATGCTTTTTGTAAATTTTCTAATACCAAAGCATCGTTTTCATCATTATAAGTTGGCACTATCAAGCCACCATTAACAAAAACAAAATTTGCATAAGTAGCACCAAGTCTTTTACCTTCAAAATACAAAGGCTTAGGTAAAGGAAGCTCTAATAAATCAAATCCTGTTTTTTTAAGTTCTTCCTCCATAGCTTTTAAGGGCTTATAATGCTCATCATTTTCATCTTTACACACACAATAAGCAATGGTTTTTTCATTGATAAATCTTGCTAGAGTATCTATATGATGATCAGTATCATCGCCTTTTATATAACCATGATTTAACCATATAATTTGTTTTAAGCCAAAAATTTCTTTTAATTTAGCTTCAATTTGCTCTTTATTTAAATGTGAATTTCTATTTTCATTTAACAAACAAGCACTCGTTGTAAGCATTACTCCTTGCCCATTAAAATCAATACTCCCACCTTCTAAGATAAGATCAATTTTTTCTAATTTTCCAGATAATTTTTGTGCAAAAAGTTTTGAATTTACCGCATTATCTAAAGTGCTTTGAAATTTATCACCCCAAGCATTAAAAATAAAATCAAGCCCTATGAGTTTATCATCTTCACACACATCAATTGCACCAAAATCTCTAATCCAAGTATCATTAGTATCGCACTTAAAAAAATCAACGTTTTTTATATGCTTAAATCTTTGAAAGTCTTTTTCACTTGGTGCTATAAGTAAAACTTTTTGAAAATTTGCCACAGCTTTAACAAATTCTTCATAGCTTTGCAAAATCTCTTCTAAATAAGGCTTCCAATCGCTATTTTCATGAGGCAAGGAAAGTAAAAGTAGCTCTTGTTTTTGCCATTCTGCTATGCTTTTTCTCATTTTGATACCCTTTTTGATAATTAAAAAAGTATTTTAACATTTTTAATGATAGTTTTTTACTCTTTTTTTAAAACCCAAGCAAAATACCATATCGCAAAAGATAAAAGCAAAATCATAAAAAGCTTTTTATCATACACTCCAAATCCTATATAAAGCACAGAATACATAAAACCAAAACTTCCTGCATAAATGCAAATTCTACTCATTAAACCATTTTCCACCGCTCTAAAACATGGGCATTTGTGAAAAAATTTCTTTTTTGCTTCTTTGGGTTTAAAAAAACTCAAAACCGCACTTAAAATCAGCAAAAAACTTAAAAAATATAAAACCTTATCCATTAGTGAAAATACCTTAACCAAGCAGGAATTGCACTTTGCTCTTCTTTTAAAGTGCTTTCTTCTCCATGCCCTGGAAGCAATCTAAAATCTTTTTCATAAGCTAAAACTTTAAGCAAACTCTCTTTCATCTTAGTTGCATCTGAGTAAGGAAAGTCCCATCTACCAATACTACGGTAAAATAAAAAATCTCCACTAAAAAGCACATCTTCACCCACAAGTTCTATCATACAACACCCTGGAGTATGCCCTGGGAAATGATGAAATTTAAACTTAAACTCATCTATACTAAATTCATTTTCATTTTCTATCAATACATCAGCGCTTGAATGCTCAAAACCATAATTAAAAGGATCTTTTAGCATAAAAGCATCATCTTTATGGATAAAAAGTGGAATTTCATAAACCTTTTTAACTTTAGCATTATCATAAACATGATCATAATGACCATGAGTATTTAAAATAGCTAAAGGTTTGCTTGCGTTTTCTTTAATAAACTCATAAGCATCTTCACCTGGATCGATGATGATTTGCTTGTTATTATGATTTATAATATAACAATTTGTTTCATACATTCCGCATGGTTGTTTTAAAATACGCATATAAACTTCCTTTTAACTAAATCAAATATAATTTTAAAAAATTAATATTTAAAGATTTTTTATGAATTATACAAAATTACAAGAATTATTGATCAATTTTATAAAAGAACAAGCAAGAGATAAAAATCTCATCTTAGGTTTAAGTGGTGGGATAGATTCAGCTTTAGTAGCTCATCTTTGCAAAAAAGCAGTAGGTAAAAAACTTTTTGTGCTTTTAATGCCTACAAAACATTCTAAAAAAGAAAATTTAGATGATGCATTAATGCTTTGTAAAGATTTACAAATTCATCATAAGATCATTTATATTGATGAAGTACTTTGTGCTTATGAAAAAATTTGTCAAGACTTAAACCCTTTACGCTTTGGGAATTTAGCTGCAAGAGTGCGTATGAGCTTGCTTTATGATTATTCAGCCTTACATAATGCTTTAGTGGTAGGCACTTCTAATAAAAGCGAGCTTATGCTTGGCTATGGGACTATTTATGGGGATTTAGCTTGTGCTTTTAATCCTTTGGCTACGCTTTATAAAAGTGAAGTTTTTGAGCTTGCTAAATTTATGGGTGTGCATGAAAATTTCATACAAAAAGCTCCAAGTGCTGATCTTTGGCCAAATCAAAGCGATGAAAAAGATCTTGGCTATAAATATGAAGTTTTAGATGAAGTTTTAAAAGCTTTAGAAAATAATCAAAGCTTGGAAAATTTTGATGAGAATTTAAAAAATTTAGTCTTAGAGCGTGTGCAAAATAATGCCTTTAAAAGAAAACTTCCAACAACATTAAAGAATACATATGACTTGGCTTGATCGGTATTTTTTTAAACCTAATTTTTTACAAAAAATTCTAGCCTTTTTGCTTTTGCCTTTTAGCTTTTTATATATGATTATAGCTATTTTAAATACTAAATTTAAAAAAGAACTTGATTTTAATTTACCCATTATAAGCATAGGTAATCTAACCCTAGGAGGTAATGGAAAAACTCCCGTTTGTAAAGCCATAGCAGCTGAGTTTGAAAATTGTTTTATTATCTTAAGAGGCTATAAAAGACAAAGTAAAGGCTTAATCATCGTTAAGTATAAAGATAAAATTTTGTGCGATATTAAAGAAAGTGGCGATGAAGCTATGGAATATGCACTTACAAAGCACATTAATGGAGTGATAGCAAGCGAAGATAGGGTTAAAGGCATACAAAAAGCTATCGAACTTGGAG
The DNA here is from genome assembly GCF_024723635.1 of Campylobacter sp. W0066.1. Classification (NCBI taxonomy): domain Bacteria; kingdom Pseudomonadati; phylum Campylobacterota; class Epsilonproteobacteria; order Campylobacterales; family Campylobacteraceae; genus Campylobacter; species Campylobacter sp. W0066.1. The sequence continues at coordinate 30,192 of NZ_JANQCW010000016.1, forward strand.
CAAAAATCATACTTTTAGATGATGCTTTTTCTAAATTTCACATTAAAAAACTTAATATTTTATTGCAAAGTAAAGATGAGCCTTTTTTTGATTTTACCCTACCTAGCGGGGCTTATCGTTTGCCAAAATCTTTTGCTAAAAGGGCTGATTTTATAGCTAAAGAAAATGAAGACTTTGTGCGTTATTCTCATGTAAAAGAAAATCAAAAAGCCATTTTAATAAGCTCTATTGCAAAGCCTTTTAGGCTATATGAGCATTTTATTAAAGCTAGAGCTTGTTATTTTTTTGCTGATCATTATACTTTCAAAAAAGAAGAATTAGAAAAACTTTTAAAAAAACACAATTGTGACACCTTAATGCTAACCTTTAAAGACTATGTGAAAGTAAAAGATTTTGGCTTTAAAATTGAACTTATTCATCTTGATATTGTTTTAAAAGATAACTTTAAGCAAGTTTTGCAAGATTATATTGATAAATTTAACAAAAAGGAAGAAAATGTTACTACACTCAACCCAAGATAAAAATCACCAAATAAGCTTTTCAAAGGCCTTACTTAGCCCTAGTGCACCCAATAATGCTTTATATGCACCACTTAATCTACCAAAGCTTGACAATGAAGCTTTAAAAAATTTAAACTACAAAGAATTAGCCTTAAAAATCATCACGTCTTTTGATTTTGATTTAGAGCTTGAAGTTTTTGAAAAAGCTTTGAAAACTTATGAGGATTTTGATGATAAAACCTGCCCTATTAATTTGAAAAAAATCAATGATAAGCTTTATATTAATGAATTATTCCATGGGCCAACAAGAGCTTTTAAAGATATGGCTTTACAACCTTTTGGCGTGCTTTTAGAACACTTAAAAAAAGATGATGATTTTTTAATCATGTGCGCTACAAGTGGTGATACAGGGCCTGCTACGCTAAAAAGCTTTGAAAATAAAAAAGGCATAAAAGTAGTTTGCATTTACCCAAATGAAGGCACAAGTAAAACTCAAGCTTTACAAATGACACATTCAAATGCAAGCAATTTAAAATCCATAGCCATTGAAGGTAATTTTGATGATGCGCAGAATGCTCTAAAAGCGCTTTTAAATGATGAGGATTTTAAAAATACTTTAAAAGAAGAAAAGTTAAGTCTAAGTGCTGCAAATTCAGTTAATTTTGGAAGAATACTTTTTCAAATCATCTATCATTACTATGCTAGTTTGAAAATTGACAAAACAATAGATATCATCATTCCAAGTGGAAATTTTGGCGATGCTTTGGGAGCTTATTATGCTAAAAAAATGGGAGCAAATATAGGTAAAATTAAAATTGCTTCCAATTCAAACAATATCTTAAGTGAGTTTTTTAATACAGGCAAATATGATTTAAGAAATAAAAGCTTGCAAAAGACTATTTCTCCTGCTATGGATATACTTATATCATCAAATATAGAACGCTTGCTTTTTGATAAATTTAAAGATGAACGCACCAAAGAACTTATGCAAGCTTTAAAGAATGAAAAATATTATGAGCTTAGCCAAAAAGAACTAGAGCTTTTGCAAGAAGACTTTGAAGCTGATTTTTGCAATGATGAAGAGTGTATGCAATATATCAAACAATACAGCCACTTAGGACTTTTAGATCCTCACACTTGCACTTGCTTTAAAATGCTTGATTCTAACATTACTACGCTTATCACTTCCACAGCACAATGGAGTAAATTTACCCCAAGCATGTATCAAGCAATTTATAATAAAGAATGCCAAGATGAACAAGCTTGTATGCAAGAACTTGCAAAAGAATTTAAACAAGAAATTCATCCAAATATTGCAAGCTTATTTACAAGCACACAAAAGCAAAATCAAGTTTGCAAACTCAAAAATCTAAAACAAACTATTATAGAATGGATAAAACAATGATAATCATACCAGCAAGATTAAAATCAAGTCGTTTTGAAAATAAAATTTTATGTGAAATTGATAATTTACCTATGTTTATTTATACAGCTAAAAAAATGCAAGAAGTTGATGAAGTGTGTGTGGCGCTTGATGATGAAGAGGTTTTAAAAATAGCGCAAAAACATAACATAAAAGCAGTTTTAACAAGTAAAAATCACGAAAGTGGCACTGATAGAATCAACGAAGCTTGTCAAATTTTAAAACTAAATGAAAATGAGCTAATCATTAATGTCCAAGCTGATGAGCCTTTTATAGAAACACAAAATATTAAAGATTTTAAAGAATTTAGCCAAAAAGCTTTTGAAGATGAGCTTTGTTTTATGAGTAGTTGCTATAAAGAAGTAGATGCAAAAGCTTGCGATGATCCTAATTTGGTTAAAGTAGTTACTGATAATAATGATTATGCTTTATATTTTTCAAGATCTAAAATTCCTTATGAAAGGGCAAATTATAAACAAAATTTTAAAGCCCATCTTGGAATTTATGCATATAGGGTTAAAAATTTACAAGAATTTTGTACTTTGAAAAATTCAGCTTTGGAAGAATGTGAAAAATTAGAACAATTAAGAGCCTTAGAAAATGGCAAAAAAATCAAAATGTTAAAAATACAAAGTCAAAGCATAGGTATAGATACAAAAGAAGATTATGAGAAAGCTTTGGCTAAATTTGGAGTTAAAAAATGAAAAAAATACTTTTTTTACTAAGCTTGTTTTTTACACTTCATGCAAAAGAATTAATCGTAGGTATGGAGTTAGCCTACCCTCCTTTTGAAATGAGTGATACTAAAGGTAATCCAAGTGGTATTAGTGTAGAGTTTTTACAAGCCTTTGCCAAAGAAAAAAACTATGATTTAAAAATTCAAAACATAGCTTGGGATGGACTCATACCTGCTTTAAGAACTCAAAAAATAGATCTCATCATGTCTTCTATGAGTATAAGTGAGCAAAGAAAAAAAGTAATAGATTTTACCTTGCCTTATGCTAAGGCAAATTTAGCGATATTAAGCGCTAAAAAATCAATTATTAATTCCATAGAAGATTTAAATCAAAAAGGGAAAATCCTTGCTTTAAAAAGAGGTTCAAGTGCACATTTATATGCTCAAAAAAATCTTAAAAATGCAAAAATCTTAGTATTTGATAAAGAAAATGCAGCCATTTTAGAAGTCATTCAAGCTAAAGCTGATGCTTTTATTTATGATCAAATGAGCATTTATAAAGCATGGAAAAAACATCCTGAGCAAACAAAAGTTATTTTTACTCCTTTTGAAAAAACACCTGAGCAATGGGCCATAGCTTTAAATAAAAATAATACCAAATTAAAAGAAGAACTCAATGAATTTATTTTAAAATCTAAAGAAAATGGTCTTTTTGATAAGCTAAGTCAAAAATACCTCAAAGATATGCAAGAAGTTTTCAAAGAACAAAAGCTTGAGTTTTTCTTTTAAGAAAAACTCTTTTCAAGCTTTCTTGAAAACATAGAAATAGGCAAAGTTAAAACCAAATAGCAAAACGCTAAGGGAATATAAATTTCTAAAGTTGAAAAGGTAAAAGCATTGATTTCTTGAGCATTTTGAGTTAGTTCTGAAATAGCTATAACGCTTAAAAGAGAACTATCTTTAATTAAATTACTAAGCTGTCCGCTTAGTGGTGCTAAGATATTTTTTAAAGCTTGGGGAAAAATAACGCTTTTATAAATTTCAAACTCACTCAAACCCAAAGCCTTAGCACTTTCATATTGCATTTTATCAACACTTAAAATCCCTGCTCTAAATATCTCACAAATATAAGCACTAGCAAATAAAGCTAAAATCAAAACTCCACAAACATAGCGATTATCAAGCCCCAAATTATCCGCAAAAATGTAATAAATCAATAAAATTTGCACTAGCAAAGGCGTGCCTCTAATAAGCTCTATAAAAACTCTTGCAAACATATTAAAAAGCACGATTTTACAAAGACTCATATAGCATAAAATCAAAGCAAAAATCACACCTACAATCAAAGACAAAACACTAATAAAAAAACTCGTAAAAAAACCTTGTATCATTTTGTCTTTATACTCATAAATTGCCCCAAAATCAAAATTATAACTAGCACTTAAAAAAGACAAATAAAAAAATAAAAACAATAAAAAAACCAACAAAAAAGCATTAACCACAAACACTTTTGGAGTGATTTTTTTATGTTCATTAAATTTACTACGTACTATAAAAAGATGATTCAATTCTATCCCTTATTTTTTATCAAATTTTTTAAGTTTTTCATCATTTAAACTAAGCTCCATTTTGCGAATTTCTTCTTCACCACTACGGACTAATTTTTTATCGTATTTAAAATACTTATTTTTAATTTTATTTGGATATTCTAAAACACTAAGTAAATACTTAAACAAATTAATTCTTGCTTTCTTTTTACTATCTGAATTAATAATCACCCAAGGACATTTTGGTGTATTAGAAGCTAAAAGCATAGAATATTTTGCTAGGGTGTATTTGTCCCATAATTCTTGGGATTTTTCATCAACCGGAGATAATTTGTATTGTTTTAGTGGATCTGTTCTTCTTTGCTCAAAACGTCTTTTTTGCTCTTGTTTGGAAACTGAAAAATAAAATTTAAAAAATAAAATTCCACTATCAAGCAACATCTCTTCAAAAGAAGCCACCTCGCGCAAGAATTTTTTATGCTCATTTGGAGTACAAAAACCCATCACAGGCTCTACTCCTGCTCTATTATACCATGATCTATCAAAAATCACTATTTCTCCTGCTGCAGGTAAATGCGTTACATAACGTTGAAAATACCACTGAGTTCTTTCCACATCACTTGGCTTTTCAAGTGCCACCACACGACAACCTCTAGGGTTTAAATGCTCAATTAATCTTTTAATGGCACCACCCTTTCCTGCTGCATCGCGTCCTTCGATTAAAATCAAAACTTTTAATCCTTTATCTTTAACATGATTTTGAAATTTCAAAAGCTCAATTTGTAATCTTTTAAGCTCACTTTCATACTCAAGTGTTGATTTTTTTACCTTAATGAGAGTAAATTTGTCTTTGTCCATAACAGGCTCCTTAATTTAGGATAATTATTAACTTAAATTTACCACAAATAAGTAAAATAAAACAAATTTAATTTTCAATTTCAAGGAGAAAAATGCGTTTTTTAGTGGTATTTTTTATTTTTTTCAATTTAGCTTTTGCTAATAATGGAGTATTATCACTCAATGAAGCTTTTAAACTCAATACCCATAGCAACAATCAAGGAATTTTTTTAAAAATCAATCTTGCAGATAGAATTTATCTTTACAAAGATCAAATCAAAGTAGAATTAGACTCTAATGACATTACTTCTTTATTAAATTTCCCACAAACTCAAACGAGAGAAAATAAAGAAGTAATCTTTAACCAACTTGAACTTTTTATACCTCAATTATTATTAGATGATTTTATTAAAAATAACAAAGCAAAACTTTCCCTAGCTTATCAGGGTTGCTCAGAAGAAGGTTTATGCTATCGTCCTGTATATGTAAATTATGAACTTGATAGACAAAATGGAATTTATACTATAAAATCAACCAAAGATCAATTTAAAAAGCAAAATGAAGATGAGCAAATTGCTAATGATTTAAGCACACAAAATATATTTATCACACTTTTAACTTTTTTTGGTTATGGCTTATTATTAGCACTTACTCCTTGTATTTTACCAATGATACCTATTCTTTCTTCATTAATTGCAATGAAACTCAAAGATAAACCATCTAAAAAACATAGCTTTTATTTATCTTTTATCTATGTCTTTTTTATGTCTTTAGCTTATGCTATAGCAGGTGCTTTAGTAGGCCTTGCAGGTGCTAATGTACAAGGTTTATTACAACAACCTTGGATTATCATTATTTTTGCGGGTATTTTTGTATTGCTCTCACTTTCTATGTTTGGCCTTTATGAATTACAACTGCCACTTAAATTTCAAAATTTTATCAATAAAAAAATAGAAGGCAAAAATGGGGTTTTTGGTATAGCTATCATGGGCTTTTTATCAGCTCTTATTGTAGGACCTTGCGTGGCTGCACCTTTAGCAGGAGCTTTGCTTTATATTACTAATAGTGGCGATGTATTTTTAGGAGGACTTTCTTTATTTGTGATGAGTTTTGGTATGGGCATGCCTTTACTTTTAATAGGACTTGGAGGAAGTTTTTTAAAAAGTGGAGCTTGGATGCTTAAAATAAAGATTTTCTTTGGTTTTATCATGCTCATCATGGCAGTTTGGATGCTAGAAAGAATACTTAGTGCAAATATCATTTTAATGCTTTATGGGGCTATAGGAGTATTTTTTGCTAGCTTTATGGGGCTATTTGATGAAGCAAAAACTAATTTTGATAAATTTAAAAAAGCAAGTATGATTTTAATTTTAGCTTATAGTTTAAGTCTAATTTTAGGTGGCTCAATAGGCTCAAAAAGCTTGCTAAAACCTCTTGAGTTTAATCTTGCTTCAAAAGAAAATAGCTCTAGTTTAAGTTTTAAAACCATCAAAAATTTAAAAGAGCTTGAGCAAGAATTACAAAATTCTACCAAACCAGTCATGCTTGAATTTACAGCCGCTTGGTGTGAAAACTGCAAACTCTTAGAAGAATATACTTTTACAGATACAAAAGTACAAAATTTGCTTGCTAATTACACACTTTTAAAAGCAGATGTAACACACAATAGCCAAGAAGATTTAGCTCTTATGAAAGAATTTGGAGTTTTTGGGCCTCCTGTGATGATATTTTTTAACAAAGGCGAGGAAAAAGGACGTATTATAGGCTATGTAGATGCAAATGATTTTTTAAATAGAGTTCCTTAAAAACTCTATTTAAAATTAATTTTATTTCAAAAAACCTTTCAATCCTTCAAGCTGATACTGCCATAGTTTTTCTATAAAAATTTTAAGTTTTATTGCTAAAAAACCACTAATTGGTTTATGTAAAACCGTGCCAACTGCATAATCCTTTCCGATAGAACAAACAGTATTTCCACTTATAAAAGAAAATTCTTGTTTAAATTCTTTCTCATCAACCATAGCCATTAAAGCTTTAGCTACATAAGCTCCTTCTCTTAATGCAAGCTGGGCTGTTGGAGGATAAGGGGTGTTAGTTTTAGGATTTTTAAATAAACTATTGTCACCTATAAAAAAGTATCTTGACGCATTTTCAACATTTAATGGATGCATAAAAGCATCTACTTCTATACGCGATCTTGTGCTTGGAAAATCTGAGCTATTTTCTATAACGCTATTACCTCTAACTCCTGCAGTCCAAATGATAGTATTAGCTTTAACAAATTCTCCTCCATCAAGTCTTATACCATTTTTTTCACATTCTATGATTTTAGATTTTTCATATACTTTCACACCAAGTGTCTCTAACCTTTGCCTTGCTTTTAAAGCCAAACTTTTATCAAACATAGGTAAAATTTGATCCATAGCTTCAATAATAGAAAGCTCTAATTTCTCATAAGCAATTTGCTCTTTTTGGCAAAAGAATTTAAGCTCTTTAGCTAAAGAAGCCACAAACTCAACCCCACTTAAGCCCCCGCCACAAACTGTGATTTTTAAATCATCTTCATTTTGAGTGGTTTTATAATTTTTTATTTTCTCATATATAATTTCATTAATTTTTAAAGCATTTTCATAATTATCTATACTCAAAGCATATTCTTGCATACCTTTAATGCCAAAAGTTTCTTTAGCAAAACCAAGCCCACATACTAAAATATCAAAGTCAAATTCATTATTTTTAGTAAAAACTTTATCTTTAGAAATTTTTAAAACTTCGTCTTGAATAAAGTTAATTTTTGGATTTAATAAAGGTAAAAGATCATATTTTGAGCTATAAATATCTTCATTTGAAGCTACTTTGTGTAGTAAAATAGTATGATAATGATAAGAATTGTTATTAATCAAACTCACTTGTGCTTTTTCAAAAAACTCACCAGGTAAGGCTTTTATAGCCGATAAAGTAGCATATCCTGCACCTAAAAATAAAATTTTCTTTTTTTGCATGGATTTTCCTTTAATTTGATAAAAAAATAAATAAAAATTTGGCATAATGGTATTATTTTTTATCTTAAAATATTTTTTATTTAAATTTAGCAAGGAAAAAACATGCAAAGACAAACTTGGAGCAATACGCTAACTTATATCCTTACAGTAGCAGGAGCGACTATTGGTTTTGGAGCCACTTGGCGTTTTCCATACTTAGTAGGTGAAAATGGGGGCGGTGCTTATGTTTTAGCCTTTTGTATAGCTATGATTTTTATAGGAATTCCTGTGATTTTGGTTGAAAATGTTATAGGAAGACGCAGAATGCTAAATTCAGTCGATGCTTTTGGTGGAAAAACAAGTGATGGAATTAAAATATCTAATTCTTGGCAAGGTGTTGGCTACATGGGACTTTTAGGTAGTTTTGGAATCATGGCTTATTATATGGTAATAGGCGGATGGGTTTTAGCTTATATTTTTAAAATCATCATAGGTGATTTTAATCTTTCAAGTCCCATTAATGCTCAATATACAAGCGAATTTTATAGCTCTACTATAGAAAACAATCCTTTATTAATAGGAATTTTTACTACTATATTTGTGATAATTAACTGGATTATCTTAAAAAAAGGTGTGATTGATGGCATAGAAAAGTCAGTAAAATACCTTATGCCATTTTTATTTATCTGCCTTTTGGTTGTTGTTGCACGCAATTTAACACTTGAAGGAGCAAGTGAGGGCGTGAAATTTTACCTTACCCCTGATCTTTCCAAAATCACTCCTAAATTGTTTATAGATGTTTTAGGACAAGTATTTTTTGCCCTATCTTTAGGCTTTGGGGTAATGATAACCTTATCATCTCACCTTAAGAAAAATGAGAATTTAATCAAAACTTCTGTTTATACAGGAATTTTAAATACCCTCATAGCAGTGCTTGCTGGTTTTATGATTTTTCCAGCTTTATTTAGCGTAGGTTTAACCCCTGATAGTGGGCCATCTTTGGTTTTTAAGACCTTACCTGTTGCATTTTCACATATACCTTTTGGAAGTATAATTTGCGTGTTTTTCTTTTTGCTTTTAATCATCGCTGCACTTACCACAAGCTTGCCAATTTATCAAGTAATTATCAGTGTTTTGGAAGAAAAATTTAAACTAGCTAAAAATACTGCTATCAATCTAACGCTTGGAAGTATCTTTGTCTTGGGAAATTTACCATGCATACTTACTTATGGCCCTTTAAAAGATATTACTATCATCAAAGGAAAAAATATTTTTGATAGCTTTGATTTTATTAGTGGAAATATATTCTTTGTTTTAACCGCATTTTTTTGTTGTATATATGTAGGTTGGGTGCTTAAAAAAGATGCAATTTATGAGCTTTCTAATCAAAATACCCTAAAAGGAAGTATTTTTAAACTATGGTATTACTATGTTAAGTTTATCATACCTTTGATTATCTTAGTGATTTTTTATTTTGGTATTTTTTAATTTATATTCATAACGCTTTAACATGCTTATATTTCCTTCAAGGCCTCCTTGATGGATATATAAGATTTTTCCACCAAGTTGCTCTTTATGAGCTAATAAAGTTTTAAAACCCACCATATCGTAAAGCAAATCAAACTCTACTCCACATTCTTTTTTTAGATCTTGATAAAGCTCATAAAATTCTAAATAAGGCTTAGCAAAATGATATTTTTTTGGTGGATTTAATATGGTTAAATTATCAAAATCATAATTTGGCTCTAAGCTTAAAATTTGCTCTTTTAAATACGCACTATCTCCCACACAAGCACATGTAAAAACTTTAAATTTGCTATGTTTAGCCAAAAAAGCCGCAGAAGTTCCTGTGCCTGAAGGTAAGAAAATACTTACATTTACATTCAATCGCTCACTAAGCTCTAAGGCTAGTTGTTGGTATCCAAATTCAGCTTCTTTTATAGCCACACCTTCTTCTATAAAAACATCATCATCTTTTTTTAAAGCTAAAGCTTGTAATCTTCTTGTGGGATAATTTATATTTTCTATCAACTCAACATTGTGTTTTAATGCAAATTCTAAATTTCCATGGGGATTTTCTTTTAAAAAAGAACTCATTTTTTCACAAACAAAAATGAGCAAAAAATCATTTTCATAACAAAACTTTGCTAAAGCAACTAAAGCATTACTTTGAGAAGAACCAAAAGAAATAAATCTTTGTCCTTTTTTAAATAAATGTTTGTTTTTTTCAAAAAAGGCTAGTTTTCTAGCCTTATTACCATTGATATAACCTAGTAAATCATCTCTTTTGAGTAAAAATTCAAAATCTTTGTATTTTAAAACATCAATTCTACTTGCTATCAAGGTATTTTTCAACCTTTTCTAAAGCATTATTTGTATTGATATTAAACTTAATCTCTATTCTACGACTTGCTTCTTTATCTTCTTTGCCATCTTTCATAATTACATCAGAATAAGACCTACCACTTGCCATTAAAAGTTTTTGCAATCTTGGATCTTTATAAAATGAGTGTATAAAACTCATCACAGCATAAGCTCTTTTTTGTGATAAATCAAGATTATATATATAAGAGCCTGCACTATCTGTATGGCCTTCTATGACTATATTTTCTATGCTGTTTAAGATATTTTCATCTTTTAAAATATTGTCAAAATACTGCGTTAAAATCGTTTTCAAATTCTCTTTTGCTTGAGCTTTTAGCGTAAATGAATTTGTATCAAAAAGCACTTCAGAAGGCAATACTATCGCTCCTGTATTAGAATCTAGAGTAATATTAGTATCAAATTTTGCTTGAAGATTTTTGATGGTATTTTCTTTGATTAAACCTAGTTCTTTGATCTTACTTTTTGCCTCATCAAAATTACGCTCTAATTCTTTGATTTCTTCATCTTTTTTGTTTAATCTCTCAAGCAAAGCAAAAATTTGTTGATCTTTTTCATCTAAGCTTGAATTTAAATCTTGATTGAGTTTAGTAATATTAGCCTCTAAAGCCTGTTTTTGCTTATTAACATCATCAAGCGTGCTTGAAGTATTATTTAATTTTTGACTAAGATTTTTTAAAATATCTTCTTTTTGGTTTAATTCTTCTTTATTCTCTCTTAAGCGCTCTTCTTGTTTTTGTAGATTTTCTTTTATGATTTGCAAATCACTTTGAGTTAAAACATACTTAACAACTATAGCTCCAATAAGCAAAATAAATAT